>NZ_JBDFVF010000015.1:0-139619 GCF_040913205.1 Bacteroides sp. MSSM.1001136sp1_RTP21357st2_D2_RTP21359_211015
TAACAAAGCCCGGGCTTGAGAAAGTCTGGGCTTTGCGCATAAAAAAAGGCTGTGTCAGCGTTTTGACACAACCTCTTACCTTTCTTATAAAAGAGATTGAGAGAATTTTAGTCAACAACGGTGATATGGTTGTTGCTAAATACATTCAATTCCAGCTTGTTCATGATGTATTGAATAGCTAGCTGCGCTTTCACGGAGTTGCCCGAACCATCCAAAGGAGGAGCAAATGCGGCAATACCGAACTGTCCGGGCAGTACGCCCATCACACCGCCACCTACACCTGTTTTTGCAGGAATACCGGAAGTGTACATCCAGTCGCCGGTATGTTCGTAGAAACCTACGGCGGCAATCATGGCAGTGATTTTAGGAGCCAGGACGGCATCAAAAACTTCTTTTTTAGTCACAGGGTTCACACCACCGTTGGCGATTGTACCGGCTGCGATGGAAAGCTGCAATGCGGTAACTCCCAATGAACACTGGCGGGTGTAAAGGTCTAATGACATATCCGGGTCATCATAAATCCGGTTGTAATTCTTCAATAGCCATGCGATAGAACGGTTGTTGAAGTTGGTGTCCGATTCCGACTTGTACAATTCATCAATCAGTTGCGGGGCACTGCCGCATAGGTCTGTCACATTTCCTACGATGGCATCCCATTTCTTGGCAGAGTCACCAATGGGCTGCACCATACTGCAGGCAGAGATGGCTCCGGCATTTACCAGTGGGGTAGACGGATGATCGTTCTCCAACAAGATAGCGATGATTGAATTGAAGGGCAAGCCTGTTGCGTCGGCTCCAATCTTGTCCAGAATCTCTTTAGCACCGTATTGACGCAGTGCCAGGATAGCCGTATGTACTTTGGATACGGATTCTATACCGAAGCGATAGTCAGTATCTCCCACATGGATGGTCTGCCCGTTGAGCAGGCAGACACTGATTCCAAAGAGATCCTTGTTGACATTTGCCAGATAAGGAATATAGTCGGCATTCTTGCCGCCGGTATTGGCCTTTACCTGATCGTATGCCTCCTGTACCACTTCTTTCAATTGAGCGAGTGTTACTTTTTTATCCATAGATCATTTTATTTTTTTACGGTTTTACGACGACCACCGTGGTTGAACATCTTGGCTTCTACCGGAAGATTCTTTTCTTGAGCCATACGGGTAGGAGTTGGATATTCCAGTTTTTCCAGTTCGGCGATGGCATTGTTGATGTCGCCCAGAAGCATATCTGCCATGTCACGGCTGAATCCCTGACGAACAACGACACGCATCACTACATAATCTTCCAGTTTAGAAGGCAATGTATAAGCAGGAACCATCCAACCATGTTGAGATAGTTTGTCTTGCAAATCATACAAAGTCCATTTGGCGCTCTTTGCATATTCCGGTTTCAGATACCAGATGAATAGCGGGTTCACAACATCTTCTGAGTAGTTAACGAACGGAACCATCTTGGCTATTTCACTATGGATATATTTGGCAATTTGCAGGGAGTTGTACTGCACTTCTTTGTAACCCTGGAATCCTAAGCGGATGAATTGATAATATTGTCCCAGAATTTGTGCGGCCGGACGAGAGAAGTTCAAACCTACCTGTGTAATGTTGGCGCCCAGATAGTTGACGCTGAATGACATTTCTTCGGGCAGATATTCTTTGCCTTTCCAACAAACCCATCCGAGTCCCGGATATACCAAACCAAACTTGTGGCCGGATACGCTGATAGAAAGTACCCATTTCAAACGGAAGTCCCATTTCTTTTCCGGATACAGGAACGGAAGGATGAAACCACCACTGGCGGCATCTACGTGGATAGGAATGTCATAACCGGTCTTGGCATTGTAAGCATCCAGAGCTTTATCCAATGCTTCGACATCATCATTCAGTCCAGTCCATGTAACACCTTGAATCGGTACGATACAGATGGTGTTTTCATCACACATTTTCAAAGCTTCTTCGGGGTCAAGAGTGGTTTTTTCAAGCGTCAAAGGCACTTCACGCATTTCAATCTGCCACAACTGTGCAAACTTTTCCCAAACAACCTGGAAACCTGTAGAAATAACAAAGTTTGGTTTATCAAATGGTTTGCCCTGTGCTTGTCTTTTCTTACGCCAACGCAACCAGGCAGCTACACCACCCAACATACATGCTTCTGAAGAACCGATAGCCAAAGCACCTGTTTTCCAGGTATCTTTTTCAGGAGAGTTCCACAAGTTGGCAACGATGTTGATACATTTACCGTTCATCACAGCGATACGCGGATATTCTGTTTCATCAATGTAGTTGATGTTGATGGCCTCATTCATCAGCTTGGTTGCATATTCGTCCATATAAGTGGTAACGAAAGTAGCCAGATTCAAACGGGGCTGAGTTTGAGCAAATGTTTCATCTTTCACCATTTGATAGGCGACTTCAGGAGTAGTAGGTCCATCAGGTATTTTCTCTACCGGAGAGGGTTGTAACATTCTGTCTGAACCAAATACATCGGTTTTTGCATCACCTTTTCTGAAATTTAAATCTTCCATACTAATTTGTTTTTTTAAAGGTTTAGGGCGATGGGGATTTTCCCCGTCGAATTTCCCACAACAACAGCAGATAGGTTTGAAAGTTTCCCGGTTTTACATTATTTGGCGTTTATTAAGGAGGAGGACGCCCTTATTGAAGCGGAGCTTTTGTGATTTAGTGGAAAAGCTTATGATCGTACTAGTTTTGAACTAATTTCGAGCTTGTGCAGATTTATTTTTGATGCCTAATGGGTTTATGGCTAATGATACATAATTTTATTCGTCTGGCAGTTGTTTCTTTTTCGTCTGACAGTTGTCAGACGAAAGAATAACAGCTGTCAGACGAAAGTTCAACAACTGTCAGACGAATAAATTTATGTATGATGAATATTAAATCATCGCATATTACCAATTAAATTTTAGAAGAACTAAGATTAGTTCATTCCCACACGGTTATGAATCAATTGATATTTTAGCAAATAAGTATTGAAACGCAGATTAACGCAGATTTTCGCAAAGAATAAAAAAGTTCTCAAACATGGCGCAGCCTTCTAATAATCTGCGAAAATCTGCGTTAATCTGCGTTTCAATAAATGTTCATTTGGCTCATTTCGGTGCATATTTGAACTTTATAAAGCAACTATTGTTTTCTTCAAACCTAAACTTTTAACGAATAAGCATTATGAAGATACAGACGGGACGGGGAACAATTCCTCTTATTACTTTAATTGCCATCTGGTCTATTTCGGCATTGACTTCATTGCCGGGACTGGCTGTTTCACCTATATTGGGTGATCTTACGAAGATATTTCCAAAAGCTACGGATCTGGACATACAGATGTTGACTTCGCTGCCATCACTGCTCATTATTCCTTTTATATTGCTGGGTGGTAAACTGACAGAGAAAGTCGATTATGTCCGTGTATTAAAGGTCGGACTCTGGCTTTTTGCCGCGAGCGGTATTTTGTATCTGATTTCCAATCGAATGTGGCAATTAATTGTGGTAAGTGCTTTGCTCGGTATCGGTTCCGGTCTGATTATCCCTTTATCTACCGGGTTGGTTTCCAGATACTTTGTAGGAACCTATCGGGTGAAACAGTTCGGATTAAGCTCCGCTATTACTAATTTCACATTAGTGATAGCAACTGCCGTAACGGGCTATCTTGCAGAAGTCAGCTGGCATCTGCCTTTCCTGGTCTATCTCCTCCCATTGATTTCCATTCTGCTGGTAGGACATTTAAAAGAAGACCGGACGGGAGAAGTCGCTTTTACACCTTCTTCTTCTGCAGATACTACAAAAGACAACGAATCCTCCGAACAATCTACTTCCATAGATATAGGAGGCAGCAAGTACGGTATTCACATCAAACATCTGATAGAGTTGATGCTCTTCTATGGCGTGATAACATATATCGTGGTAGTGGTGATCTTCAATCTACCTTTCTTAATGGAAAAGCATCACTTCTCCAGTGGCAATTCCGGATTGATGATTTCGCTTTTCTTTCTGGCCATCACTGCTCCGGGTTTTTGCCTGGACAAGATTGTAGCCCTGCTGAAAGGACGTACAAAAGCATACAGCCTGCTGTCGATGGCATTGGGATTGTTATTAATCTGGATAGCTCCGATCGAATGGCTGATTATTCCCGGATGTATCCTGGTTGGTTTGGGATATGGCATTATTCAACCTATGCTTTATGATAAGACCACCCAGACCGCACTGCCGCAAAAGACCACATTGGCTTTGGCGTTTGTGATGATGATGAATTATCTGGCTATCTTGCTTTATCCCTTTATTGTCGATTTTTTCCAGTGGATATTCCATACCCAATCACAGGAGTTTCCTTTTATCTTTAATCTTCTGATAACTATTGTTACTCTTTTCTGGGCATATCGGCGCCGTAATACCTTTTTGTTTAACGACCAATTAAAATAGAAAATGAAGAATAAGAAACTGGAAGCCAATCTTAGTATGGCTGTCTCGAAAGTATTTAGCGGTTTAAATATGAATGCCTTAAAGTATCTTCTGCCTTTGTGGATGAGTCCATTGACAGGAGCCACGCTTCGTTGCACATTTGCAGCAGCTGCTTTTGGGGTGATCGGGTGGTTTATGCCTCCGGAGAAATCGTCAACCAGAGATAAATGGCTCCTCTTTCTGTTGGGGGCTTTGGGACTTTACGGTTTTATGTTTCTCTATCTGGCCGGATTGAGTAAAACAACTCCTGTCTCCAGTTCCATATTTACCAGTCTCCAGCCTATTTGGGTTTTTCTTATCATGATATTCTTTTATAAGGAGAAGGCGGGCGCTAAAAAAATAATAGGAATTTCTATCGGTCTGATAGGAGCGTTGGTTTGCATCCTAACCCAGCAAAGCGATGATTTGGCCTCTGATGCTTTTACGGGGAATATGCTTTGTCTTCTAAGTTCTGTGGTGTATGCTGTCTATCTGATTCTTAGTCAGCGCATCCTCACGGCCATTGGAGCGATAACGATGTTGCGATATACCTTTTCCGGTGCTGCCGTGTCTGCCATTATAGTCACGTTTATTACAGGATTTGATGCCCCGGTATTCTCCATGCCGTTCCATTGGACGCCTTTCCTTATTCTGATGTTCGTATTGATTTTCCCGACCACTATCAGTTATATGCTGCTGCCTGTCGGTTTGAAATATCTGAAGACGACGGTAGTCGCTATCTATGGTTATTTGATTCTGATTGTGGCGACCATTGCTTCCCTTGCTCTAGGACAAGATCGTTTTAGCTGGACGCAGACATTTGCAATCATTTTTATCTGTATTGGAGTTTACCTGGTTGAAGTGGCCGAAAGTAAAGAAAAGTAAAGAAAAAAGGCATTCCATCACGGAATGCCTTTCATTATTTCATCATCATGTTTTATAGAGAGGAGTTGATTGCTTGCGCTATGGACTTGAATTCTTCATCCGACAATTTCAGTTTCGGATTCGAAAACAACATATCCGATTCCTTTTGAATAGGAATTAAATGAATATGTGCATGGGGTACTTCCAGTCCGATAACAGCTTCGCCTACCTTTTGGCAAGGGAATGCTTTTTTAATGGCATAGGCTACTTGCTTTGCAAACACGTGCATAGCAGCCAGGTCTTCATCGCTCAAATCGAAAATATAGTCTACTTCCTGTTTGGGCACTACCAATGTATGTCCCTTTACCAATGGATTGATATCGAGAAAAGCAAAAAACTTTTCGTTTTCTGCCACCTTGTAGCAGGGGATTTCTCCTGCGATGATTCTACTGAATATTGTTGCCATAACTTTTATTGATAAATTAAGGCAAGCCTCACATGGAGACCTGCCTTTACGTTAAATTGATATGTTTACTACTTCCAGTGCAATTTTACCTTGTGGAACAGTAATTTCTGCTACATCACCCACCTTCTTGCCAAGCAGACCTTGTGCAATCGGGGTATTAACGGAAATCTTCCCTTCCTTCAGGTTAGCTTCACTTTCTGAAACGATGGTATAAATCATCTTCATGCCATTCTTTACATTCTTCAGTTCCACCTTATTTAAAATCTGTACGGAATCTGTTTTCAATTTAGATTCATCGATGATTTTGGCATCTGCAATGGTAGCTTTCAGTTTGTTGATACGCATTTCGAGCATACCTTGCGCTTCTTTTGCTGCATCGTATTCAGCGTTTTCAGACAAGTCTCCTTTATCTCTGGCTTCGGCTATTGCCGCAGAGATCTTCGGGCGTTCCACTGTTTCCAGTTCCTTCAGTTCCGCCATCAGTTTCTTGTAACCTTCTTCTGACATATAAGCCATGATGTTTTCCTCCTTTAATTGTTTTAAATGGTCATATAAACAAAAAAGAATTCCAACATGAGCCATGTTGGAACCCTCTTTTCATTATTTCTTTGCAAAGATAGCCTTTTAAGTGATACGTGTCAAGTGAAAAAAGATGCTATGTAACATATTTAAATGAAATATGCTAAATTATAACAACTTAGAGCAATGACTTGACAGCTGCTTCCAAATCCTTAATGTCTTCGCCACGAAGCTTCAATTCGTTGTTACGATTAATCAAAAAGATAGATGGAACCTGACGAACATTATATACGGCTACGTTGGTAGAGTAAACTCCGTTTCCATCGCGCACACAGACCCATGGAAGATTATCTGCCGCTGTTTTCCAGTAGTGTTCGTCCGCGTCGAGAGATACTTGGTATATTTCCAGTCCTTGTTTTGCGTATTCATTATATAGTTCGCGAAGCATCAGGTTGTGAGGAGCTCCGGCAGGCGACTGGAATACAGAGAAATCGAGCAAAACGACTTTGCCTTTCAGGTCGGTCAGCTTGCGCACATTTCCTTTCACATCACGCAAGGCAATGTCGATAATACCGGTTTCTACGATTTTGTCCTGTGGAATTTCCAGAGCTTTTGTTTGCGGCTGACGCGTGTTCTTCATTCCTTTGATTACAATATTATAAAGGTTCTTGGAACGTACCGCATGAGGAAACGCATTGTTGAGGCTCGTAGCAACAGCTGCGAAACATTTCACATCGTCTTTATTGTTCAACGGATCGAATATCAGATAATTATTGAGCTTCTGGAACAGGGCAAAGTAAGCTGCAGCCGTGTTGGGAGCAGCAAAAATATAGTTCACTTTGACATCTTCCTTATAGTTGTTGAGCAATGTTGCCAGGCTGTCTTCAAATACATCATGCCCTATTCCGTTGCTGCGCAGGGATGCCAGTAAATTGTCCACCTCTTTTTGAAGGCGAATCTGCTTCAACGTCAGTTCTTTTATCTTATTGCTGTTTTCCGAACCTTCCACCGTATAAGTAGTAGAGAAATCCACATACGGAGCTTTGATTTGAATTGTTTCGATAGAATCTACAGAAAAATTGATGATTTTGTCGTCAATCCGCAAACGGTAAAATTCGGGTGACTCGGGACGAGGCTGCTTGAAACTGAATGTACCTTCCCCTTTCAGCTTCACTGAATCGAGCGGAACAATACCTTCCAGACCGGAAGCTTCGAGATAAAGCATTTTACCGTCGGCTCCTGATACATCCCCGTTCACCTGGAATTTAGGGCCAGAACTACAAGCAGTAATAGTAAGTGCGGCGAGCGCTGCAAAAGTAACCTTTTTCATATAGTGTGTGTTATTAACGAGATGCAAATATACTTCTTTTCGAGATTAGTCAAAGCATTTTGCTGTGTTCTTCATCCTAATTTTGAAAAAAAATCAGTTCGCCACTAACTTTTTACCTCATTTCCACCTAATTACCACGATAAATGTATATCTTTGCAGGAATTTTGAAAGAAAAAGTATAGATAAAACAATTTTTATGATTAACCCAATTGTTAAGACAATCGAGTTACCTGATGGAAGAACCATCACGCTCGAGACGGGAAAGTTGGCAAAACAGGCAGACGGTTCTGTAATGCTCCGCATGGGAAACACCATGTTGTTAGCTACTGTTTGTGCCGCTAAAGATGCAGTTCCCGGAACAGATTTTATGCCTTTACAGGTAGAGTACAAAGAAAAATTTGCGGCATTCGGCCGTTTTCCCGGTGGTTTCACCAAGCGAGAAGGTAGAGCTTCTGATTATGAGATTCTGACTTGCCGTCTTGTCGACCGTGCTCTCCGTCCTTTATTCCCCGATAATTATCACGCAGAGGTATATGTGAACATCATCCTCTTTTCTGCTGATGGTGTGGATATGCCGGATGCATTGGCAGGACTTGCCGCTTCTGCAGCACTTGCCGTTTCAGATATTCCTTTCAACGGACCGATTTCTGAAGTACGTGTAGCACGTATCGATGGTCAGTTCGTTATCAATCCTACTTTTGAACAACTGGAAAAAGCTGATATGGATCTGATGGTGGCCGCTACTTATGAGAACATCATGATGGTAGAAGGTGAAATGCACGAAGTATCCGAAGCTGAATTGCTGGAAGCAATGAAAGTAGCTCATGAAGCTATCAAGGTTCATTGTAAAGCACAGATGGAGTTGACTGAAGAGGTTGGAAAAACAGTGAAACGTGAATACAACCATGAAGTGAACGACGAAGATTTGCGCAAGGCTGTTCGTGAAGCATGCTACGAAAAAGCTTACGCTGTTGCCGCTTCCGGAAACAATAACAAACACGAACGTTTTGCTGCTTTCGAAGCTATCCGTGAAGAATTCAAAGCTCAATTCTCTGAAGAAGAGTTGGACGAAAAGGGTGCGTTGATCGACCGTTACTACCACGATGTAGAAAAAGAAGCCATGCGCCGTTCTATCCTTGACGAAGGTAAGCGTTTGGATGGTCGTAAGACTACTGAAATCCGCCCGATCTGGTGTGAGGTTGGTCCTCTGCCTGGTCCTCACGGATCTGCTATCTTTACTCGTGGTGAAACACAATCACTGACTTCTGTTACTCTGGGTACCAAACTGGATGAGAAGATCATTGACGATGTTTTGGAACACGGAAAAGAACGTTTCTTATTGCATTATAATTTCCCTCCTTTCTCTACAGGTGAAGCAAAAGCACAACGTGGTGTAGGTCGTCGCGAAATCGGTCACGGTCACTTGGCTTGGCGTGCTTTGAAAGGACAGATTCCTGCTGACTATCCGTATGTAGTACGTGTGGTTTCAGATATTCTCGAATCTAACGGCTCTTCTTCTATGGCTACTGTATGTGCCGGAACATTGGCATTGATGGATGCTGGTGTGAAGATCAAGAAACCGGTATCAGGTATCGCTATGGGATTGATTAAGAATCCGGGCGAAGAAAAATATGCTGTATTGTCTGATATTCTGGGTGACGAAGACCACTTGGGTGATATGGACTTCAAAGTAACGGGAACAAAAGATGGTATTACGGCTACCCAGATGGATATCAAGGTAGACGGTCTGTCTTACGAAATTCTGGAACGTGCTTTGAATCAGGCAAAAGAAGGACGTATGCACATTCTGGGTAAGATTACTGAAACAATCGCTGAACCACGTGCTGACCTGAAAGAACATGCTCCACGCATTGAAACGATGACAATTCCTAAAGAATTTATCGGTGCTGTAATCGGCCCTGGTGGAAAAATCATCCAAGGTATGCAGGAAGAAACCGGTGCTGTGATTACTATCGAAGAAATTGATGGTATGGGACGCATCGAAGTTTCCGGAACAAACAAAAAATGTATTGATAATGCAATGCGCATGATTAAAGCAATCGTTGCTGTTCCTGAAGTGGGCGAAGTTTATAAAGGTAAAGTTCGTTCTATTATGCCTTACGGTGCATTCATCGAATTCTTGCCGGGCAAGGATGGTTTGCTGCACATCTCTGAAATTGATTGGAAGCGTCTGGAAACAGTAGAAGAAGCTGGAATTAAGGAAGGTGATGAAATCGAAGTAAAACTGATTGATGTTGACCAGAAAACTGGTAAATTCAAACTTTCAAGAAAAGTGTTGATGCCAAGACCAGAAAAGAAATAAGAACGCGATAGCGTCTATATATAAAGAAGGCTGTTTCAATTTTGAAACAGCCTTCTTTTTTTATTAGTATCATCCGGGGTTGAACTGTTTTATATATAGAGTTAGTATATATTAGATTTATTCAGTTTATTAAAACCTTTAAAAAGATGAAAGACACCTTGTTATATCCTCCCCAAAAAAAGAATCGGAAAGTACCCCCATACTTCCCGATTCGAAACAGTCAAAAATCGACCTTAATCAATTTATTAACTTAACACGTCGCAAAGATATGAGAAAAATTTCTTTGAAAGAGCTTTTTTATTTAAAAAGTTTATGATACAGGCAAATATACCTGTTAATAAGGTCGTTTTTCTTGCTTTAAAACCAAAGCTTCACTCCTTTTAAAGGAACGACCCCTTCCTTTAAAAGGAAGAGGTCGTTGGTTTTAAAGAAACCGGTGGGGTGTTTATATAGAGATTAGGATTAATGATTTTTCGATTATATAGATCCGTTTACAAGTTTGTTTTATACTCCTCTTTTATTCGTTTTATGTGTGCGAAGTTCTTTTCCAGTAATTCATTTAACTCATAATCTGAAAAACAAGCTCCTAAATAGATCGTGCTTTCTGCTTCAAAATCAAATGATTCGTTGTCTTCATTCACCACAATCTCAATTTTCCCTTGCGCATCTGTAGAGATCACCGCATTGTATTTAATCATCAATTCTTTGAGCCCTTTTATGAACCTGTATTCTTTATTTGTCAATATTCTTTTCATGTCCGTAAGCTCTTTTGTTTTGTTGCCCTTTCGTGCGGTAAAGTTCGTGATAATTTAACACATTATGCGCTGTTTGAAGTATTCATTTTATTCTATTTGTCAGGTTGTAATATTCCTTTTATCCATATTATCACATCTATTCGTTTTTTTCGTATATTTGCTTCGAGCGAAACTTTTCATTTGTATATTTGTTGGATTTTAAAAAGAAAGAAAATAAAAATGGAAACAGAAGAATTGACAATTGGGAGAGTCCATCACGGACGCAATATACGTCGTACCCGTATTGAAAAGGATATGAACCAGGAGGGTTTGAGTGAATTAGTACATCTCTCACAACCTGCTGTTTCTAAATATGAGAAGATGAAAGTGATTGATGATGAGATGTTGCAACGTTTTGCACGTGCATTGAATGTCCCTTTCGATTATCTCAAGACTTTGGAGGAGGATGCACAGACGGTGGTGTTTGAAAATAATACGGTGAATAATTCAGAACAAAGTGCAGGTGGGGCAAACATCAGCATGGGTATAGTTAAGTCTGATACCGAAGATAGTATTAATGATAGTCGAGTTAACAACTTCAATCCTATCGACAAAATCACTGAACTCTACGAGCGTCTTTTAAAAGAAAAGGATGAAAAGTATGCTGCGTTAGAACGCCGTTTGCAGAATATTGAAAAAAGTCTGCAGAAATAAGGGACAGATAAATTGAAAGGAATCGCAATATGATGAAACAAATACCTTACGGAATAACTGATTTTAGCCGAATTCAGAAAGAGAATTATTATTATGTAGATAAGACAATGTTCATTGAAAAAATAGAGATGCAACCGCCTTATCTGTTTCTGATACGTCCCCGTAGATTTGGGAAGAGTCTGACTTTGGCTATGTTAGAGGCCTATTATGACGTAAATCATGCTGAACAGTTTGACGAGTTGTTTGGTCAGCTATACATAGGTCAGCATCCGACGAAGCTCCACAATCAGTTTCTCATCATGCGATTTAATTTTTCGGAAGTGAGTTCCAATGTCAATGAAGTAGAACTATCGTTTAAGCTGCATTGTTGTAGCAAACTTAAAGATTTTGTCTTTAAGTATGAAGATTTGTTAGGAAAAGAAATTTGGGATGTTCTTGATGAGAAAATACAAGAAGAACCCGGTGCTTTTCTGTCTGCGATTAATTCCTATGCTACCCGTAAGAAAAATATTCGTATTTATTTACTCATTGATGAATATGATAATTTCACCAATACCATTCTTTCGACTTACGGTACGGAATTTTATAGGAAAGCAACGCATGGCGAAGGTTTTATTCGTGGCTTCTTTAACGTGATAAAATCCGCTACTACCGGAACCGGAGCTGCTCTTGAACGGTTGTTTATTACCGGAGTGAGTCCGGTGACGATGGATGATGTGACTAGTGGCTTTAACATCGGAACCAATATAACGACTGATCCTTGGTTTAATGATTTAGTTGGTTTTAGTGAGAAAGAATTGCGTGAAATGCTGACTTATTATAAAGAACAAGGAGTGTTGATACAATCTGTAGATGAAACTGTTGTCATGATGAAACCTAATTATGACAATTATTGCTTTAGTAGAAGTAGATTGGTGGACTGTATGTTTAACTCTGATATGGTACTTTATTTTATGAAGTCTTTTGTTTTACATGGGGAAAAGCCTGAAGAAATCGTAGATCCCAATATTCGCACTGACTTTAACAAGTTGGCATACTTGATAAAGCTAGATCACGGGTTGGGAGAGAATTTTTCCGTTATAAAGGAAATAGCCGAGCAAGGAGAAATCACTACTGACATCGTTACTCATTTCTCTGCATTGGAGATGACGGACCCCAGTAATTTCAAGTCTTTATTATTCTATTTCGGACTTCTTTCCATCAAAGGTGTGGACATGGTGGGAAGACCCATTTTACATGTACCGAATTTGGTTGTAAGAGAACAACTGTTTAATTTCTTGATACAAGGCTACATCAAGCATGATATCTTTAAAATTGACATGAACAGGATGAGTGCTTTATTTGAGAATATGGCTTTCAGGGGAGACTGGAAACCTTTGTTCGATTTTATCGCCAATGCTGTTCGTGAGCAAAGTCGTATCCGTGAATATATTGAAGGTGAAGCGCACATTAAAGGCTTCTTGCTTGCCTATTTAGGAATGTATCGTTATTATCAGCTCTATCCGGAATACGAATTGAATAAGGGTTTTGCAGATTTCTTCTTCAAACCTAGTCCGTCGGTTCCTGTACTGCCTCCTTTCACCTATCTGCTTGAGGTGAAATATGCAAAAGCCGGTGCTTCGGAAAAAGAAATACGTGCCCTTGCTGATGAGGCGCGCGAACAGTTACTTCGTTATAGTGAAGATGAACTGGTGGCAGAAGCCAGGGCGAAAGGTGAACTGAAGTTAATTACTATTGTTTGGCGTAGTTGGGAGCTTGCTTTATTGGAAGAAGTTACTCTTTCTTAAGAGAAGTAGCATACATGTTGCTATAAGGTGTGTGGCTCCTCTATCTTTTTCTGATTTTTGAAACGTTGATGAATAAGGAGATCACTTTTTCCTTTTAATGAATATCCCTAATAAGTCTTGAAGAATAAAATTTGCCTCTGCTATGGATTCCCATAATAGAGGCAAACTTATCAACATGAGACTTAGTTAAACAGTCTCTTGTTTTTTATGAATTTAACGAATCTTTTTTAGGACTTTAGAGAAGGAGTAAGGAAAGCTTTCCTCTTCCGTTCCTCTGTTTAAATTGGGCTGGCTTCCCATTTGGAAGTTAATGTTTCCTCCTTTTAATAAGTCTTCATGGCGTAGATAGTTCTTTTTATATTCTGTGCCGTTCAGATTCATTGTTTGAATATACATATTCTTCTTGTTGTTATCGGTTGCATGGATGATGAGGCTGTTACCGTTTTCAAGATGTAAGGTTGCTTTTTTAAAAAGAGGAGCTCCAACGACGTATTCGTCGGTTCCCGGACATACGGGGTAAAAACCTAATGCGGAGAAAACATACCATGCCGAAGTCTGCCCATTATCTTCATCTCCACAATATCCGTCAGGGCCCGGTGTGTACATTCTATCCATGACCTGGCGTAGCCAATACTGCGCTTTCCAGGGTTGACCGGCATAGTTGTATAGGTAGATCATGTGTTGGATTGGTTGATTGCCATGCGCGTAATTCCCCATATTCATGATTGTCATTTCACGAATCTCATGAATAACCTGCCCGTAATAACTCTCATCAAAGACAGGAGGTACGGAAAATACAGAATCCAGCATAGTGATAAACATATCTTTTCCTCCCATTAAGTCAATTAATCCTTGTGGATCGTGGAATACAGACCATGAGTAGTGCCAGCTGTTTCCTTCGGTAAATGCATCTCCCCATTTCAATGGTGAGAATGGAGATTGGAATGTTCCATCTTCATTTTTTCCTCGCATGAGCTTGGAGTCTTTATCGAATACATTCTTATAGTTCATCGCCCGTTTGGCAAAGAGCTGTATTTCTTTTTCCGGTCGCTTTAATTCTTTGGCTAATTGATAGATACACCAGTCATTGTAGGCATATTCCAAAGTTCTGGCTGTGTTTTCATTGATTTTTACGTCATAAGGGACATAGCCTAACTTATTATAATATTCGTATCCGCGTCTTCCTGTGGAAGATACGGTGGGATGTACGTTCTTTGTTCCGTGTATTAACCCTTCGTACAAAGTTTTCACATCTTCTACTTTAATACCTTTTAAATAAGCATCTGCCAGTACGGAAGCCGAATTATTTCCTATCATGCAGTCTCTGTGTCCGGGGCTGGCCCATTCGGGGAAGAATCCGCTTTCTTTGTAGGTATTGATGAGCCCTTCCTGCATTTCTTTATTCATCGACGGATACATCAGATTCAGTAATGGGAAAAGACACCGGAAGGTATCCCAAAATCCGGTGTCGGTAAACATATATCCCGGTAGAACTTGCCCGTTATAAGGGCTGTAATGAACAGGTTTTCCGGCTTCGTCCAGTTCGTAGAATTTTCGGGGGAAAAGTAACGAACGGTATAAGCAGGAGTAGAAAGTGCGGTATTGATCGAGGTTTCCTCCTTCCACTTCGATTTTTCCCAGTACTTGGTTCCATGCTTTCTGTCCCTTTTGTTTTATCTGCTCTAGATTGTCATTTCCTAATTCTTTCATATTTCTTGCAGCCTGTTCGAAGCTGATAAAGGAAGAGGCGATGCGTGCATGTACTTGTTCTCCACGTTGAGTTTTAAAACCTATAATGGCTCCTGCATGGTCAGTTGTCTGTTCGGTTGCATTTTCTTGAATATTTCCATTATTTACAGTGGCTTTATAGGTGAAAGGCTTATCGAATTGAATAATAAAATAGTTCTTGAAGTTTTCGGGAACTCCTCCGCTATTGCGTGTACTATAACCGATAATTTTGTTTTCTTCTGGGATAATCTGAATAAAAGAACCTTTGTCAAATGCATCGACTGCAATATACGAATGTGCGTTTTCCGGGAAAGTGAACCGGAAGAGAACAGCACGTTCGGTCGGAGACATCTCCGTGACAATATCGTATTCGGCCAGATACACCTTGTAGTAATAAGGAGTTGCTTCTTCTCCTTTGTGTCCGAACCAGCTAGCCCGCTTTTCTTCGTCGAATTCAGGTTTACCCACCATCGGCATAATGGAGAACTGTCCGTAATCGTTTATCCATGGGCTGGGCTGATGAGTTTGTTTGAATCCACGGATTTTATTGGCTGTATAGACATATTGCCATCCGTCTCCCATTTTTCCGGTCTGTGGGGTCCAGAAATTCATTCCCCAAGGGCGGGCAATGGTGGGGTAGGTGTTACCTGTTGATAATTCAAAAGATGATTGTGTTCCCATTAACGGATTAACGTATTGTGTCCAGTCTTTGGACTGGGCAAGAAGCGTGCAGCTAAGCACTAAAAATAATAACCAACATTTCTTCATAATTTTCTTTTTGAGTTTATAGCTTGCGAAGTAATCACAGCGTTTTCATGTGTTGCCAATGTTGAATGTTCCCACGGGTTGAGACATGGCAAAGGTATAGCTTCGTGGTTAAGGTCGTGGTTAAAATCGTGGTTAATGCGATGGCTAATAGGCGCTTTTTTTATTAACCCCGCTAAAGAAACTATCGCAAAAGTACTTTTTTACTATGTTATTCAACTATCTATGTGAAATAGACAAATATACCTTACTGTTATTATTTGTATTAGTGTTCTTTTTGGTCGAACCATTTATGTGCTCAAGACTTTATATTAGCAGGCATTGTGAATGATGCTGTACAGTTAGCCGTTTCCAATTAGAAACAGAAACTATCAGATTGCTTGGTGATTGGTAACTGAATAGCCTTTTTGTGCGCCCGCCTATTTATAGATTTGTATCGGCAATTCCCCCTTTAGTGCTCCTATGGCATTAAATGCTAGTGACTCCATTTCATTCTCTCCGGGATAAACGTAGATGGGGGCCAGGAAAGAGATTCTTTTTTTCAGTCTTGAAATCACATAGTCCGAATAGGCGATACCTCCTGTCAGAAGGATGGCATCTATCTTCCCGCAAAGTACGGTGGCACTGGCTCCTATCGCTTTTGCAACATTGTAAATCATGGCATCCAGTATCAGTTCCGCTTTCTTATCTCCTTCTTCGATAGATTGTATAATGGCGGGAATATCGGTTGTACCTAGATGGGCGGTCAGTCCAGCGCGTCCGGAGATACGTTTTTTCAATTCGTCTTTGGTGAGTTGACCGCTAAAACATAGGTCGATCAGTTGACCGGCGGGAAGTGTACCGGCACGTTCCGGTGAGAAAGGACCTTCACCGTCCAATGCATTGTTGGCGTCAATGGCTCGTCCGTGGTGATGGACTGCGACAGAGATGCCACCTCCCAGATGGCAGATAATTAAATCCAGATTTTCGTATTGGGTTCCCTGCTCTTTGGCAAAGCGGCGGGCGATTGCTTTCTGGTTTAATGCATGCCAGATGGTGATCTTCGACATTAAGGGAGAACCTGTAATGCGTGCTATATCTTCCAGTTCATCCACCACTCCCGGATCAGCAATGAAAGCCGGACAGTCGGGTAATGTGGAGGCCAGTTCGCTGGCAATCAATCCTCCTAAGTTACAAGCATGGGTACGCATAGCATGCACTGTATCACGTTTCATGGCCTCATTTACTTCATACACTCCGCCCGGTATCGGTTTCACTAAACCGCCGCGTCCGATGATTGCATCAAAAGAAAAAGGTATCTTATTGTTTTCCAATTCTTGTAACACCAGGTTTTTCCGGAATTCAAACTGGTCTATCACCTCGGGAAAAGCGGATAGTTCTTCTACAGAATGTTTTATATTACTGACAAACAGCGGAGTTTCATTTTCGTAAACTGCTATTTTAGTAGAAGTAGAACCGGGGTTGATAACCAGAATTTTCATGAATAGTAGGCTTTTAGTGGTGAATTTAGAATGATGAGCCGGTGACTTGGCTGACTTGTTTTCTGCATTTGCAATCTCCTGACACTTGTAAGCATGCCATTGCAATGCTGTAATATTTGGACAAGCCGGAATCACTACGCGATGGAAGTACTACAGGGCAAATAGGACCTTGCAGCAATCCTGCCATTTCTGCCTGTGCAAACAAAGAGACGGATTTGTAGAATGCATTACCCGATTCAATGTTCGGGAATATCAAGACATCTGCCTGTCCGTTGATAGGAGATACAATCCCTTTAATATCACCACTTGCTTGTTCGCAGGCAGTACGTACATCCAGCGGGCCGTCAATAATCACATTTCCGAATTCTCCCGCTTCGGCAAGTTCTACGATATTCACATAATCTAGTGAATGAGGGAACTTGGCACTCACTTTTTCTGTGCAGTGAATCAATGCGACACGCGGTTGTTCGATACCAAAGTGACGGCAGGTGCAGATAGCATACCAAATCATTTCTATACGTTGCTGTAAAGTAGGACGCGGAATGACGGCGGCATCCGAGAAGAAAAGCAGTTTATGGTAAGTAGGAATTTCCATTACTGCCAGATGCGTGAGGATTTTCCCTTTCGGTAACAAACCTTTTTCTTTGTCGAGTATGGCATGCAGTAAGTTGTCCGTATTGATAATCCCTTTCATCAAAATATCCGCTCCTCCTTCACGCACAATGCGGACAGCTTCGCGCGCCGCTTCATCCGGATTTTCTATGTGGATGGTTTTTACGTATTCAGGATATTGTTTGAGCGTGGGATATTTCTTCAGAATGGTAGAATCTCCAATCATCAGAAATTCTGCAATCCCTTCTTCCAAAGCACGGGAGATGGCATATTCAGTGTTAGGATCGTTCGCACAGACCACGGCAATTCGTTTTCTATGGTTTAGTTTTTTAAGATGAGCCGTTAACTGGGCAAAATTTAGAATAGGTTCCATAACGTTAGATTTTTAGCAAATATCAGAAAAATGATTGAAAAAATAATGATTATAACCCGAAAAATTACATCCATTATGTAACATTTTGCTATATTTTATTTGTTTTGGCTGTTGGATGTGCATGGAACCGTTTTTTCCTGTATTTTTGCAAATAAATCCCCCAATAAAATAAAAGCACCATGAAACAGTTTAAAAATCTATTATTTCTTAGCTTAATTCTCCTTTGTTGGACGCTTGTTTCCTGTAAAAGCAGCAAGACGTCTTCCGGTTGGTCTTTGATCTGGGAAGAGAACTTTAATCAGAAAAAGAGTTTCGATTCACAGGTCTGGAGCAAGATTCCACGAGGTAAGTCAGACTGGAATAACTATATGACAGACTTTGATTCCTGCTATGCCATGCGTAAAGGCAAACTGGTGTTGAGAGGTATTGTCAATCATACCCAACGCAATGACACTGCCCCTTATTTGATAGGCGGTGTGTATACAAAAGGCAAAAAGGCTTTTACGAACGGGCGTATTGAGATTTGTGCCAAGTTGAATGCGGCGGGAGGAGCATGGCCTGCCATCTGGATGTTGCCTGAAGGAGCGGCATGGCCATCCGGCGGTGAGATTGATATCATGGAACGTTTGAATAACGATTCTATTGCTTATCAGACAGTTCATTCCCATTACACTTATACGCTGGGGATCAAGGATCATCCGGTATCACATTCTACGGGAGTGATTCACCCTGACCGCTACAATATTTTTGCAGTCGAAATGTATCCGGATAGTCTTTCATTTTATGTCAATGATGTACATACGTTTACTTACCCCCGCATACAAACGAAAGAAGAAGGACAATTCCCTTTTAATCAGCCCTTTTATCTGCTGATTGATATGCAGTTGGGAGGTTCGTGGGTGGGAGCAGTCTCTCCCGAGGATCTTCCGGTAGAAATGGAAGTGGACTGGGTGCGTTTTTATCAACGAAAGTCAATAAAATAAGAACATATATGGATATTCAATTTCCTCCCTTTTTGCAGAAAGGTGATAAAGTGGTTATTGTATCACCTTCGAGTAAGATAGACCAACAATTCCTAAAAGGAGCCAAGAAACGGATGGAATCATGGGGCTTGAAAGTGGCTATAGGAAAGCATGCCGGAAGTTCATCCGGAAGATATGCCGGGACAATCAAGCAGCGGCTGAAAGATTTGCAGGATGCGATGGACGACCCTAAAGTGAAGGCTATTCTTTGCAGCCGTGGAGGGTACGGGGCGGTACATTTGATCGATAAAATTGATTTTACGGCCTTTTGTGAACATCCGAAATGGTTACTGGGCTTTAGCGATATAACCGCTTTGCACAATCTGTTTCAGAAAAATGGATATGCTTCCCTTCATTCATTGATGGCACGTCATCTTACGGTGGAACCGGAAGACGATCTTTGTGCGAACTATCTGAAGGATATTCTATTGGGAAATATTCCTTCTTACATGTGCGAGAAGCATAAACTGAACAAGCAGGGGACGGCACAAGGCGTTTTGCATGGCGGTAACATGGCGGTAGCCTACGGTTTGCGTGGCACTCCTTATGATATTCCGGCGGAAGGCACTATACTGTTTATTGAAGATGTTAGCGAACGTCCGCATGCCATCGAACGTATGATGTATAATTTGAAACTGGGGGGCGTGTTAGAAAAACTGTCCGGATTGATTATCGGTCAATTTACAGAATATGAAGAAGACTGTTCGTTGGGCAAGGAACTGTATGCTGCTTTGGCAGATTTAGTAAAAGAGTATGATTATCCCGTCTGTTTCAATTTCCCGGTGGGGCATGTGACTCATAATCTCCCGCTTATCAACGGTGCAAAAGTAGAGCTTGTGGTGGGAAAGAAAAATGTGGAACTAAAGTTTATATGTTAATAATCCATTCCATCTGAACGATGCTGTGGTGAAAATGACTAATTTTGAGGCTTTAATAGATAAAAGGACGATGAAAAAGAAAACTATGATAGTATTAATGAGTGCCTTTTTGTTATTATCAGCATTCTCTTGCGGTGGAGGTAACAAGGCAAATAGTACGAGTGAACAAGACGAAAAGACAGTTGTGAATGTACCTCAGTTTGATGCGGATAGTGCTTATTTGTATGTAAAGAATCAGGTAGATTTCGGACCTCGTGTTCCTAACACTAAAGAACATGTTGCCTGTGGCAATTACCTTGCCAGTCAATTAGAGGCTTTCGGTGCTCAAGTGACTAATCAATATGCTGATTTGATTGCTTATGACGGTACGTTGTTGAAAGCGAGAAACATTATCGGTTCTTATAAGCCGGAAAGTAAAAAGAGAATCGCTTTGTTTGCACATTGGGATACACGCCCATGGGCTGATAACGATCCTGACGAGAAGAACCATAAAACTCCGATTCTGGGTGCAAATGATGGTGCCAGTGGGGTAGGAGCTTTGCTCGAAATAGCTCGTCTGGTCAATCAGCAACAACCGGAATTGGGGATTGATATCATTCTGTTGGATGCAGAGGACTACGGTGCGCCACAGTTTTATACAGGAAAGCATAAGGAGGAATTCTGGTGTCTGGGATCGCAGTATTGGGCACGTAATCCTCATGTACAAGGATATAATGCACGTTTTGGTATCCTGCTCGATATGGTAGGAGGTGAAGGCAGTGTGTTTATGAAAGAAGGGTATTCGGAAGAATTTGCTCCGGACATAAATAAGAAGGTTTGGAAAGCGGCAAAGAAAGCGGGTTACGGAAAGACTTTCATGGATGGAAACGGAGGATTTGTAACAGACGACCATCTGTTCATAAATCGTCTGGCACGTATTAAAACGATCGATATCATTCCCTACAATCAGGAAGGTGATTTTACCCCGACATGGCATACTGTCAATGACAATATGGAACATATTGATAAGAATACGTTGAAAGCAGTCGGTCAGACGGTATTGGAAGTGATTTACAATGAGAAATAATAGAATTGAGAAATAATATAATAAGGTGTTGATAGATTGGTATGCCGGTTTTAAATACGGCATCTGCTATTCGCACATTGGTATATTGTCTAATTAAATAATTACTATAATGTCAATTAATGAACTACAAGATGAAGTGATTGCGGAATTCAGTGACTTCGACGATTGGATGGACCGTTATCAATTACTTATTGATCTGGGAAATGAACAGGAACCACTTGAAGAAAAATATAAGACGGAACAAAATCTGATTGAAGGATGCCAGAGCAGGGTATGGCTTCAAGCAGATGATGTGGATGGTAAAATCGTTTTTAAAGCAGAAAGTGATGCTTTGATTGTAAAGGGGATTATTGCCCTATTGATTAAAGTCCTTTCCGGACATACTCCTGATGAAATCTTGAATGCAGATCTTTATTTTATAGACAAGATCGGGCTGAAAGAACATCTATCGCCAACGCGTAGCAACGGTTTGCTGTCGATGGTAAAACAAATACGAATGTATGCATTAGCATTCAAAGCGAAAGAGGGGAAGTAAAAACTTCCCTTTTTTATTGCTGCTTTTGGGAAGTCAGGTGGTTCATGGTCAGTATGATACCGATAAACAGGAGGATTGACCCGAATAGGACGATGAGATACGGGGTACCGTTAATCAGGTCGTCCATATTTTCTGCTTCGGGGTATTTGATGCTAAGATAGACTGACAATGAGTTGTTTAGTACATGCATCAGTATACAAGGTATCAGACTGCCTGTTTTGTAATAAGTCCATGCCAGCAGGATACCGATCAGAAAAGCCGGAAGGATCTGGGCGGGATTTATATGAAAGACACCGAACAGAAGTGCGGAAATCAGAATTGCTTTAGTCGGATTGTATTGCTGAAGTAAAGCGTGGGTGATGGCTCCGCGAAACAATAACTCTTCAAGTACGGGACCTACGATGGCTATTGCAAGAATGCCGCCCCAACCGGATTGGAGAATGTTGAAAGATTGTTCCATGATATTGGGAATCCAATCCAGCAGGCTCATTAGTGAGGAAACTGCAAACCCGCAAGTTAGGATTGCAATGGCACTACAGACCAGATAAGGGGCTGACACAGGTAACCATGTTGCCTTCTTTTTACTGATATAACCGGCTTTCCATAGATAAATACCCATCATAATCTGACCGGCTAGTTGTGCTGGGATCATAATCATTTGCGTCAGAGTGACTTTATCCAGATTTCCCGTGGTGACGAACAAATAGATCGTACAGGGAATCATAATCAGGATTGGAGCAATAATCTGCGCAATGAGAAGGTCTATTAATACTAATTTGATAGCCGTTTTCATGTTTTTTTATTTAGTGGTAAAGAAACTATAGATAAACATAGCTAACATGGATATAGCTATTACCACCAAAGAGATGCTCATAAATGACTTTTGCATAAGAATCTATTTTTTAAGAATTGTTTCTGTCTCTTCAGCATCCTTATGGAGCTGTGTTATTAACTCGTCGATACTGGAGAATTTCAGTTCGGGACGTGTCCGTTTAACAAAAGTAAGCCGGATGAATTTATCATATATGTCAGAATGGAAGTGGAGGATATTCACCTCAATCGTCCGGTTCGGACCATTGTCAATCGTCGGGCGGACACCTATATTCAGCATCCCCATATACGTTTTCCCGTCAAATGTTACCCATACGGCATATACGCCATCGGCAGGAATCAGTTTATCGGGATCATCCACCCGTAAATTGGCCGTTGGGAAACCTATCTTTCTGCCTACCTGATAGCCGCCTACTACGATCCCGTCAAGGAAATATTCATATTTCAGACAATGGGCGGCCAGGCTAACTTCTCCTTCATGAAGAAGTTTGCGGATCAGGGAAGAGCTCACCGGAATGTTGGGTTCGTTCCCTATTTCTATATTGCTGGTATACGCTTTGGCGCGAATTACTTCTATGCCAATTTCTTTTCCATAACGTACATAATCCTCGAAACCTTCGCTGCGGTTATGTCCGAAACGATGGTCATAGCCGATAACCAGATATTTTACCTGATAACGCTCTTTTAGCAACTGTGTCATAAACTCCCGGGCAGTGAGCCGGGAAATTTCCGGAGTGAAATCAAGCATCAGGCAGTAGTCTACCCCGATGTCTGCAAGCAGACTTATTTTTTCTTCGGGGGTAGTCAGAAGTTCCGGACGATACTCCACATTCATCACTTTTCGGGGATGAACGGGAAAAGTAACCAATGCAGAGCGTAGACCTTTGGCGGCGGCTATCTCTTTCACTTGCTGAATCAGATAGCGATGTCCTGCATGTACTCCATCAAAGAAACCGATGGTAGCTACGCAGGGTTCCGGGGTAATTGCCGATGTGTCACGTATAATCTGCATATCTCTAAAATTATTTGAGGTTGAAAAGATGGCTCCAGTCTTCGCCTACTTTCGCTGTATAGGTAGAAATTCCTAAATTTTGGGCTGTCTTACAGTTCATTTCAGAGTCATCAATAAAAAGCGTTTCTTTCGGCTCGATACCGGCATCCTCTATGATTGCCTTGAATATCTCCGGTTCGGGCTTGGCCATTTTCATTTCAAAAGAGAGGTACGTTTTTTCAAAATAATCTTCCACCTTAAAGGTGCGGTAAGGAAACAAATGAGCACATGTCCATTCCCAATGAATTTGGTTGGTATTGCTCAATAAATAGACGACATATTTCTCACGTAATTTTAATAATAAATCCAGTTTCTGTGTGGGTATATCTACCAGAAAACTATTCCAGGCTGCATCTATTTGTTTGTCGCTAACTGCTTTGCCTATCATTTTACGAACTCCGTCACGGAATTCGGCAGGTGTAATCAATCCTTTTTCCTGTTGCATCAGGAGTCCGTCCTGGTTCTGGATATCCAGCAATGCATCTACGTTTTGGAGCCCTAACTTCTGAAAGTGCTCAATGCAACGTTGGCGGTCGAGATTGATAAGTACACCACCTAAATCAATAAGAAGGTTTTTTATTCCTTTACTTTTCATTTCTGTCTTTTTTGTGAATAATACGTTGAACAAGGCGAACAAGTTCTCCAACCCATAACACCGTGGACGAAACGCCTATAATAAGAAGCCAGGTTTGCCAGTCGAGCGGTTCCGTGCGGAATACGGCTCCACCGAATTGTACGATGAGGAATTGTCCGGCAAGAATAGCCAGTACAATAAGCTCCATCCCATACGATTTGGAAAGTCCCTTGAATGCCGAATTGGTAGTACCGAATACACGGGCATTGAACAGATTCCAGAATTGCAGCATGACAAAGAAGGTGAAGAAAATAGTCAGGTTGTGTACATTCATTCCTTGCGTACTGTGGTCGAAATAATAAATCATTCCGAGCAATACGATGAGGAAGATAGAGCCCACACCTATTATATTAGACCGCATTGCCTTACTGATAATAAAATCGGTACTGCGACGAGGTTTCTCAAGCATCACCGTTTCGCTGGGTGGAATAGAGGCAAGAGCCAAAGCGGCAAAAGTATCCATAATCAGGTTCACCCATAACATTTGTGTTACAGTCAGCGGAAGTTCCGTACCGATTACGGAGCCTAGCAGAACGATAAGCAATGCCACAAAGTTGATCGTTAGCTGGAAAACGATGAAACGCTGGATATTCTTATACAGTGAACGTCCCCACATAACAGCGGTTCCGATACTGTTGAAGGAGTCATCGAGCAATGTAATATCACTGGCTTCTTTAGCTACAGAAGTACCTGTACCCATTGACAAACCTACTTGAGCATGATTCAAAGCCGGGGCATCATTCGTTCCGTCTCCGGTTACCGCTACCACTGCTCCTTTTTGTTGAAGCAGTTGTACCAGACGTTGTTTGTCTGTCGGACGGGCGCGAGACATGATTTTTAAGTCCATCACTCTGTCTAGTGCTTCTTCATCGCTCAATTCGGCAAATGCAACACCGGTGATTCGATTTCGTTCCGTATCAGTTTCAGAGTTCCAAAGACCTATCTGGCGTGCGATTTCCGTGGCAGTTCCCGGAGTGTCACCGGTCACGATCTTGATACCGATACCTGCAGACTGGCATTTCGCAACCGCAGCAGGTACATCCGGACGAATCGGGTCGGAGATGGCAACCACTCCCAAGAAATTGAGGTCGTTGGCTGAAACAAGTTCTGTGCAATCGTTCGGCTCATTTTCTCCGACAATCTTGAATGCAAATCCAAGTGTACGCATAGCCATATTCTGATAGCTCAACAGTTGTGCTTCCACTGTAGAACGATACTCTACCGCATCCACTTGCCGTCCATCCAGAACAACTTCTTTACACTTACCCAAAACAATTTCAGGAGCTCCTTTTATATAAAGTATTTTTTTTCCGATCAATGGGGATTCAACAAGAGTCGCCATGAATTTCCGTTCGGTAGAGAAGGTGAGTTGATCGAGAACATGAGCTTGTTCGCGGAGTTGCAGGTAATCTCTTCCCTGTTTGTTAAGCCAGAGCAATAAAGCCACTTCGGTTGGATTTCCTACGCCTTTGGGTTTTTCTCCATTGGTTGATTCTTCAAGAAAAGCTGTTGAATTGGCGCTGATTCCTTCTGCGATAAGTGCGCTAATATCGTCATCAGACAAGTCACTGCCATTTTTTATACCATAGAAATTGGGTTCGTGCACTTGCATCAGATTTTGAGTCAGTGTACCGGTTTTATCCGTACAAATCACGGTGATGGCTCCCATTGTTTCGCAAGCATGCATTTTCCGCACCAGATTGTTGGTAGAAAGCATACGACGCATGTTCAATGCCAGACTAAGCGTAACACTCATTGGCAATCCTTCAGGTACAGCTACTACAATCAGCGTAACTGCCATCATAAAATATTTCAGTGTCCGTTCGAAAACCGGAAGCCACTCATGCCATCCGTTCAGCGAACCGAAATCAAAATATAGCACTACATCCTTCACGAAGAAAATAAGGAAAGCCAGACCGGCAACGGTGAAACCTATCTTTCCGATTAGATTTGCGAGTTTGGTGAGCTGTATGTTCAGCGGGGTGGGTTCGAGGTTATCCTCTGTACTCTGCCGGGCTACTTTTCCGATTTCAGTAGCATCTCCCACATGCAGCACGCGCATGGTACCATGTCCATCCACCACTGTAGTGCCACGCATCACCAGATTGGAGGCATAAGTCGCTTCTTCATCAAAATCAGCTTCTACAATAGTTTTATTAATAACAGGTTCTCCGGTCAGATTGGATTCGTTCACTTGCAGAGAAATAGCTTCCAGCAACTCTCCATCAGCGGGAATTTCTTCACCTGTTTCCAGAATGACGATATCACCTACCACTATGTCTTTACGAGGGATTTCCTGTACGCGTCCGTTTCGGACCACTTTTACCAGGGTTTCTTCATTGACTGCATTCAGCAGATCGAACTTCTTACTGGCATCATATTCGAAGAAGAAACCAATTCCGGTAGCCAATAAGATAGCGGCTATGATTCCGATTGTTTCGGCATATTCGTTTTCGATGATGGAGATAATTAATGAGAAAGCGGCTGCTACTAATAATACACGGACAACCGGGTCTTCAAATTTTTCCAGATAAAGTTTCCAGAGAGAAGGACGCTTGGGGGGCGTTAACAGGTTAATACCATTTTTCTCCCTGCTTTGTAGGACTTCGTCATCAGTAAGTCCTAAATGATAATAGTCATTTTTATTTGTACTCATGCAGATACATGCGTTTAGTTTGAACCGCAAAAATACAACATAAAATTGTGATAGAATGTTTAATTAAAACTTTTTATGAAGTCGAATTTGTTAGCGTGGTTTACCACATGACCGATAAGGAATTGTAAACCAGAATGTAGAGCCTTCACCTTCTACGGAATTCGCTCCGATTTGACCGCCAAGTTTGGCGACAATAGTTTGAGATATGGAGAGTCCCAGTCCGGCTCCTTTTTTATCTTTATTCAGTTTCACGAAGCGCTCGAATACATCCGGTAATTTCTCTGCTGGAATTCCGGTTCCGGTATCCTTGACATAAAAGTAAAGCTCGGTATCTCTAGCTTCATAGCCGAGGCGGATGCTACCTTTATGGGTGAACTTAATGGCGTTGCCGGCAAAGTTTGAAAGCACTTGCGCCACTCGGTTCCGATCTGTTTGAATCATGCAGGAAGAACGGGATGATTCCGCTATAATTTGTATATTTCCTCCGGCGTCATCGACTCTCATTTGAAAAAGTTGTTGTAAATCTGAAAGTAACTGATTGACGTCAACTGTTGTCTGCACAAATTCCAATGTTCCGGCTTCGATTTTTGACATATCGAGAATGTCGTTGACCAGTTGCATCAGGAGGTCGGCATTCATTTTTATGATTTCTTGATATTGGGCCTTTTCCTCTTCTGTAGTTGCACTGCCTAATACCTCTGCAAATCCGGTAATAGCATTGAGAGGGGTACGGATTTCATGGCTCATGTTGGCTAAAAAGGCAGATTTTGAAATATCGGCTTTTTCTGCTTTTTCTTTGGCTAGCCGTAACTCCTTTTCAGCTTGTTTTCGGCGGGTAACATCGTGTACGGTGATTACCATGTTCTCTTCTTCATTCAGAAGGAAGTAAGAACCGGATATTACTGCATCACATTCCACGGTAGTATTATCAGATGTAACTACGGATAAAGTGGCTTCAAGATCCGTGAAGTTTCGCCTCTGTTCGAAAGCTTGTCGTATGGCGGTACGTATCGGGCAAGAACCGCAGAAACTATGTGTGCCGCAACCTCCTTCGGCTGCCAATGCATTGCGACATTGCAACAAGTCGCCCACTCTTTTCTCTTCTGTTCCTTTTCTGGTTCCGGTTTTTTGGTAATAGTTAGTTTTCAGTACCTTGAAATCATTGTCTATTAATAGGATAAAGGCATGCACATTTTTCAAGATGGCGCCGGCAATATGGCTGGTGCGTTCCAACTTTCTGGATTCACGGAACAATCGTTGTTGCATCCGCAGACATTTCCTACGTTCCAATAAAAAACTGATTAGTAGGACTGCGCATAAAACTATTAAGGTAGACAATAGTGCTATAAGCATAGTATAATATTGTTGTTTTAGCTTGATAATATGACTACAAAGATAGTTTTTTTCTTTAGTTTAAAAATAGTGTTGAACAAATATCTTGCTATTTGTGTTATATTATTTAGAAAACCAATTAAAAATACGAACGTTATGAAAAAGTACATTTGCACGGTCTGTGAATATATTTACGACCCCGAACAAGGAGATCCGGAAAGTGGAATTGAACCAGGAACAGCATTTGAAGATATTCCTGATGATTGGACTTGTCCATTATGTGGAGTCGGAAAAGAAGACTTTGAACCGTACGAAGGATAAAACCAAGAGAGAGAATTATTAAGAGGAGAATGACTGGGTGTATAAATATATACCCGGTCATTTTTTATTTTTATGGTTGGAAATTATTCTGCTGATTATAAATGTGATATCTTTGATGCAAAAAACGGAAGTTATGTATAATAGAGCAACCGTCATAACCGATCTAAGGTATCTATCATACCCTGTAATCTTTGTATTATTGATATTCAGCCTTTTGATGGCTGGTTGTAGCGACGATGAGAATGAAGAGCAACCTCCTGCTCCGGATGTTCCGAATTATAGCACGCTTGTAGTAAAAGATATACAGAATATACCTGCGGACTTCACATTTGACCGGGTTGAGGTGAAAGTGACGGGTGTTGATTGGCAAGTGATTGAGACTCTTAGCTTTCCTTATGAGAACGGGCAAATAGTAATGACACTTCCCACTAGTTTTTCTTCGGAAAAGCTTCAGACAGTAGACCAGCGTAATGGTATGGGTGGTTACTGGACCGGAACCTCAGATGATGCGGACGCTCTTGTGGCGACGTTAGGAGATTTCTTTGTTTTTAATGGAGATAAAAGGGTGGGGCGAATTGCTATTTCCAACTGGTCAGGTAAAGGGTCTTCTGCCGGAAAAGCTACATTGGTGAGTTATCAGTATGCCGACCGTTCTTTTACATTGACAGGCAGTGACAAATCATACTATTATAGTAACTGCTCTTTTTATAAGGGATGGAATATTTTTGCCAATATAAATCCGGCCTCGGAAGGCGGGACTGCAAAAGTGCTTCGTACAACTACTGTTCCGGAATCTACATTGTTCTGGCGTTTGGCTGAATCATACGTATATAATTGATTTTATAAAAGATACTATTAGATATAAAAAGGAGAATCAGGTATGTATTGATACTACTGATTCTCCTTTTTTATTCTTTATTTTATCTGTTAAGAAGCTCTTTTCTCTTTCACATCACTGCTGGCTTCCACTACATTCACTACATAGTCACCAAGTTTCTCGCATTCGGCGATAATATCCATGTAGTAAACTCCCATCTGATAATCATATTCTTTGTTGTTCACATCCAGAATATTCTGATTCTTCAGTTGGTTACGATAATTATTAATTTCGTTTTCGATGTTGAAGGATTTGTTGATGTCAATGCTCTGATGCTCCGGTTTTTCTACTACCACAATCATTTGGGCAAGTGCATCGTTAGTCAACTTCATCATGAAATGAATATGCTCATATTGTTTCTCGGTAAAGTCTTGATTAGTCTGACGTTTCCGGTTGATGGTACGTGCCAGATTATAGCAGCTGTCGCCAATACTTTCAATTTCTGTCACTTCACGCAACATGGCGCGTATCTGTAACTTACTTTCAGAACTCAAACGGCCTTCGGACACCTGATTCAGGTAGTTGGCTATTTCAAGTTCCATATTGTCGCTGATATTTTCATATTTCTCTATCCGGCTGAACAGCTTATTGAAATCGTCATCCTTTTCCGTATGCAACAGATCCTGCACCATGCCGAACATCCGGTGGGTACGTTCTGCGAAAAGATGGATTTCCTTACGTGCCTGAAGGATAGAAAGTTCAGCGGTAGAAAGCATACCACCGGTGATAAACCGCAAACGGGGCTCTTCGTCCTCTTCTTTGGGGTGGATAAGAGCACATACGGTACGTTCAATCAGTTTAACTGCCCATATCAAGATACATACGTTACAGATATTGAAGATAGAGTGGAAAGCAGATAGCTTGTAGGAAATAGCAACCTCAGGATTACTGCTTTGAAAGAAGGTGTCTACTACCCAGTTTACTAGATCCATGAAAGGATGGAAGACAATCAATACCCAAATGACCCCAAACACGTTAAAAACAAAATGGGCCAATGCTGCCCGCTTAGCCTGTGTGTTGGCTGTAAGTGCGGCAAGATTGGCCGTGATAGTCGTTCCGATGTTTTCTCCCAATACGAGTGCTGCTCCCAGTTCCAGGCTGATCCAGCCGTTGGCACACATAATTAATGTGATTGCCATGGTAGCTGCAGAGGCTTGCACAATCATGGTCAATATTGTACCGATGAGCAAGAACAGAATAATGGAAAAGAATCCCATATCCGTGTAGTTCTGTACGAAGGCAAGCATTTCCGGATTGGCATTCAGGTCGGGGGCGTTTGCTTTCAGATAAGAGAGCCCCATGAAAAGGAAAGAAAAACCAAAAATGAATTCACCGATGGATTTGCGGTTGCTTTTTCCAGAAAAGATGAGCGGGAGGGCAATGGCTAAGAGGGGAAGAGCGAAAGCAGCCATATCGACCTTAAATCCGAAAATTGAAATGATCCAGGCAGTTACAGTAGTACCGATGTTGGCACCCATAATAACGCTGATGGATTCGGCAAGTGTAAGTAACCCGGCATTCACGAAACTAACGACCATCACCGTCGTTGCTGAAGAAGACTGGATAAGGGCTGTAATCAACACTCCTGTTAGAACTCCCGTTACCCGGTTGGTGGTCATTGCCGTTAGAATACTTCGCAATCTATCACCCGCGACCTTTTGTAAGCCCTCGCTCATGATTTTCATTCCGTAGAGGAAGAGTCCCAATGAGCCTATGAGCTTTAAAAAATCATAAAAAGAATATTCCATCTATAATATTTTTAATGGTTATTTGTTCTCAATCTGATTATAAGTATATTAGTCCCAAATTATTCACCTTTTAACGAACTCGATGAAACAGATGTTACAAATATGTTGCAAAAATAACAATAATTCCAAAGAATTCCCTATCGGAAGCTCACTTTTGGATATTTATTACGGTTTTAATCTTAATTTTCCTTATCAAGTAGTGAGTGCCAAGGTCAATAATCGCTCCGAGGGACTTAATTTCAGAGTATATAATAATAAGGATGTAGAGTTTCTGGATGTGAGAGATCAGTCCGGTATGCGTACTTATGTCCGTTCGCTTTGTTTTGTCTTGTTTAAGGCTGTCACGGAACTCTTTCCCGAGGGAAAATTGTTTGTGGAACATCCTGTTTCAAAAGGTTATTTCTGCAATTTGCGGATTGGACGCCCCATTGAACTCGAAGATGTGACGCGTATCAAGCAACGGATGCAGGAGATCATTGCAGAAAATATTCCTTATCACCGTATTGAATGTCATACGGCGGAAGCGGTACGGGTTTTCAGCGAGCGGGGGATGAATGATAAAGTGAGATTACTTGAAACTTCCGGTTCTCTTTATACCTATTATTATACATTGGGTGATACAATTGATTATTATTATGGTAATCTGCTTCCCAGCACCGGATATCTTAAATTGTTCGATATCGTGAAGTATTATGACGGGTTGCTACTCCGGATTCCGAGTCGTGAAAACCCAAGTATGCTCGAAGAAGTTGTGAAGCAGGAAAAAATGCTGGATGTCTTTAAAGAATATCTGAACTGGAGTTATATCATGGGGCTTAATAATGCCGGAGATTTTAATCTTGCCTGTGAAGAAGGACATGCCACTGACTTGATTAATGTGGCGGAAGCATTGCAGGAGAAAAAGATAGCGCAGATAGCCGATACTATCTTCCATCGTGGTGAAAACGGCAACCGGGTAAAACTGGTATTGATTGCCGGCCCGTCTTCTTCGGGAAAGACAACATTCAGCAAACGGCTTTCTATTCAGCTGATGACAAATGGCTTGAAGCCATTCCCGATCTCTTTGGATAATTATTTCGTAGACCGTGAAGAAACCCCTTTGGATGAAAACGGAAACTATGATTATGAATCACTTTATGCACTCGATCTGGAATTGTTTAATCAACAGCTGCAGGCGCTTCTTCGTGGCGAGGAGGTGGAATTGCCCCGTTTTAATTTCTCTCTTGGCAAAAAGGAATATAAAGGTGATAAACTGAAAATAGAAGATAATACAATTCTGATTCTGGAAGGTATTCATGCCTTGAATCCGGAACTGACACCGCATATACCAGCCGAACGGAAATTCAAGATTTACGTTTCAGCATTGACCACTATTTCGTTGGATGACCATAACTGGATTCCAACTACTGACAACCGTTTGTTGCGCCGCATCATCCGCGACTTTAATTATCGGGGATATTCTGCACGTGAAACCATATCACGCTGGCCTAGTGTACGTGCCGGTGAAGACAAATGGATATTCCCTTATCAGGAAAATGCTGATGTCATGTTTAATTCAGCGCTACTTTTTGAGTTTGCCGTACTTCGTTTGCACGCCGAGCCTATTCTGATGGGTGTTCCGCGTAACTGTCCTGAATATTGTGAAGCCTACCGATTGTTGAAGTTTATCAAATATTTTGTTCCGGTACAGGATAAAGAAATTCCGCCTACTTCTTTGTTGCGTGAATTTTTAGGAGGAAGCAGCTTTAAATATTAAGCAGAAAAATTAGGATATATTCGTGAATTGTGTTTCCTTTGCAGAAAATACAAATAAACCTTTTGTTGTAGTGAAGCAAGGGAACACAAAAATAAACAATATTTGAGTGATATTTAGGGAAAGAATGTTATGGTTGTTATGCAAAACTTTAAAATATTGAACCTTTAATTACTTTTGCTGTTAAGAAGGGACTACATGCAACAAAAAAAATGTGAATATGATTTTTTATAATAGTCTTTTAGCAAAGTGGTTCTTAGGAAAAGGGAAGAAGCACTATTTTATGTTAGGCTGGTTTTTCTTTACCCGCTATAAATATCTGGAAGTCTGGGAAGATATGGAACTCCGAATTCATGCCAGACAGTATTGGGAATGTTTTTCTTTAACCCTGATACCAGCACTTATTTTATCGTTACTGCTTTCATGGTGGTGGATGGTGTTACCATTCGTGACTTATCACATACTTTATTGGTTTGAAAAGATCATCTGTCACCATTCTATCTTTAATTGGGAGGCGATGAAACATTGTGGCGATACGCTTTATCTCAGGAAGAGGAAAGCGTATGCCTGGAAAAAAGGTTACGGGAAAAAAGAATTGCCCGCATCCAGATGGAATGATTAAAACTTCACTTTAAATGCTTCTTTATCCAAAGCAGATGTCCATACTCGGTATCGTTGGAAGTCCAATGCTCATTAATGGGAGTAATCAGTGCTTCTTTCGGACAGTTTAGTACATTGTATACGATGTAGCTGGTTGTCGGAGGACATACATCATCGTTGAATCCCCATGTCATGTAGGTATCTACTTTGATTAATTTCGCAAAGTTCACAACATCATAATAGGCCATTGTCTTTATTTTTTCAGGAGTATCCATATCTACCGAATTCCTGAAGAAATGAGGATATCCGCCGGCACGTCCGGCTTTATAGCCTGCCATATCGCTTAATGCAGGATGATTGGCGACACAAGCTGTCACCCGTTCATCCAGTCCGGCAGCGATTAATGCCAGGGCGCCTCCCTGACTACCTCCTTGTGCGATTACATTTTTGCCATCCCATTCCGGTAGGGAAGTTAGAAAGTCGATACCGCGTACACAGGCCAGATATACTCGTTTCATATAATAATTATCACGACTGTCGAGCCCGTTGGTCAGATAGCCGTTTTCTCTGCCATTGAAAGCGTTGCTGATTTCTTTAAATTCTTCATCAGTCATTTCCGGATTCAGGCCGTGTATCTCGAATTCAAAACGGATGCATCCTTGTTCCGCATAATATTTATGGCGTAGAGGTTCTTTGATGGTTTTGATTCCTGCTCCCGGAGGGCATAAGACAACCGGGAACTTTCCTTCTTTTTTCGGATAGAATAAATATCCGTAGACGCATTGTCTACGTTTGTTCAGTTGCAATTTTACGAGATAACAGTCTATTTTATCAGTGGAATATTTTTCGACATGTTCTTTGGTATACGTTAGGGGAAACTCCTTTTGTTCCGCTTTAGCCTTTTCCCAAAATTCCTTGAAATCGGAAGGCATGGTTGTATATGGGCGAAGTTTCTCCGGTGAAAATCCTACTTTGATATGATGTGAATAGGTCTTTCCATCTACGGTTGCTTTCAGGCGGCAGTCGCGGAATCCCGGCTCTTTCATTGTGCCCACAGGAATCACCCCCCTGCCATTCTTTAAAGTTATACTTCCTTTTGTATCGGCAACAGGCATCATATCACCGCCAATTTCATAAGTGACGGTTACATTATCCCTGGGGATGCCGTATTTATAGAATTGTACTTCTACAGTTACTTTTTCTCCGGTTTTATAAAGCCAGTCGGCATGATTGGGTACGGTGACCCAAAGCACATCGCTTTTATAAGGATAGTTTTCAGCTACGGCGGACAGTAAGGAAAGTGACAATAGCCATACAGATAAAAGTAGTCTCTTCATGGTGTTATTCATTGTTTTTATATCATTAAAAAGTGAATTATTTTAATTCTGTTGCAATATTACGCAAGATTCGGGAAAAGAAGGGTAGAAAAAATGTGATTTTAGATGGACTATTTGGTACTTTGACAAAAATAGCGGAAGTTTTTCATCCGGATGAAAAGCTTCCGCTATTGATTTTGAATAGAAGAAAGGTTCTTCTTTTATTTTGATGAGGCTTTTTATCTTAAAGCTTCCACCTCTTCCGGTGTCAAAGGAATCTTCTTGCCTAATCGGCGGGCACCGGTTTCTGTAATCAGATAATCTTCCTCATTGCGGATACCACCGAAGTCCTTATAAGTCTCCACTATCTCGTAGTTGATAAAATCGGTAAATTTCTTTTCTGCTTTCCACATGTCGATCAGTTCCGGAATAAAATAAATACCCGGTTCTACCGTGTGTACAAAACCCGGTTCCAATGGAATAGCAAGGCGTTGCGATTTGCGACCGAACTGTGTGCTCTTCGGTTGACCGTTGTAACCTACCCATATCTCTCCCAGATTCTCCATATCATGTACATCCAATCCCATCATGTGACCTAGTCCGTGCGGATAGAACAACGCATGGGCACCTTCGCGTACAGCATCCTCGGTATTTCCTTTCATCAATCCGAGCGTCTTCATACCGTCCACCATGACGCGGGCTGACAGTTCGTATACGTCCATATAAGGAATACCCGGACGGAGAGCCTTTACGGATTCCAGATGCATGGCGTTCTGAATCTCGTATACTTCACGCTGACGGGTGGTGAACTTCTTATCGGCAGGAATGGTAGACGACATATCACCCGCATAACCTGACTCTACTTCTGCACCGGCATCGATTAAGAACAAATCACCCGGCTTCACTTTATTTCCGTGATAATGATTGTGCAGAGTCTGCCCGTTGATAGTGGCAATTGTAGCGAATGATAGCTGGCAGTTATTAGATTCGGCCACCCGGTTCATTTCAGCTACCACTTCATATTCGTACATACCCGGACGAAGTACTTTCATAGCTGTAATATGCATATCGGCAGTTACATCGCAAGCCTTTTCTATTTCTACGATTTCTTCTGCAGATTTATAGTTGCGTTGAGCGATCACGGCACGGATGAATGGAACAGAACCTTCCTGATGTGCGGGAGGAATACCCAGCCAGTCCATCAGTTTCAGTTTATGTTCAGGGCGGTAAGGAGGCAGATAGTGAATTGCTTTCCCTTTCTGTACACACTGATGGAGGTAGCTTACAATGTCAGCAGACGGCATCAGATTTTTTACGCCTACACGTTCGCATTTTTCGTGCAACGTCGGCTGTGATCCCATCCATACGATTGCGTCGATAGACAACTCATCACCAAAGATAATTTCTTTGTCTTCATCTATATCGATAATAGCCGAAAGTCCGGCACATGAAAGTCCGAAATAATAAAGGAAAGTGGAATCCTGACGATAACGGAATGTGTTATCTTCGTAATTCAGTCCGCACTCGTCATTTCCGAGAAATAACAACACTCCGGAGCCTAAGTTCTTTTTTAGCAGGGCTCTCCGCTGCATATACGTTTCTTTGGCAAACATATTGTCCTAGTTTTTAAGTTCGTGCAACAAAGATAACGAATTTTGTGTTATAGGATTAAAAATTATCTCCCTAATCTGTGTAATCTCTCGTTAAAAAGTTACTTTTGTAGCGAGAAACAGTAGAAAGCAAAAACGAATATGGCACAAGGTTCCCGTCAAATACAATCTCAGGCGCAACAGCAGGTACAGACGCTCTCGCCCCAGCAGATTCTGGTCGTGAAACTGTTGGAGCTTCCCGCAGTAGAGTTGGAAGACCGTATCCATGCTGAACTGCTTGAAAATCCGGCACTTGAAGAAGGTAAAGAAGAGAATGCTACGGATAATGAATATTCCGATACCGAGAATGCAGAGGATGGCATGGATAGCGATGCCAATGACTATGATTCTTTGAGTGACTATCTGACAGAAGACGATATTCCCGATTATAAATTGCAAGAGAACAACCGTTCGAAAGATGAACAAGCGGAGGATATTCCATTTTCCGACTCCACCTCTTTTTATGAAATCCTGAAAGAACAGTTGCGTGAACGCAACCTGACAGAGCACCAGTGTGACTTGGTGGAATACCTGATCGGTTCATTGGATGATGACGGATTGCTTCGCAAATCTTTGGAAAGTATCTGCGACGAACTGGCGATTTATGCCGGTATCGAATCGACCGAAGAAGAACTGGAAGAAGCATTGAACATCTTACAGGACTTCGATCCGGCAGGTATCGGTGCGCGTAGTCTTCAGGAATGTCTGTTGATACAGATTCGCCGGAAAAAAGAAGAAGAGAAAACTCCCAGTCCTATCTTGAATCTGGAAGAAAGGATTATCAGAGAATGTTACGAAGAATTCACCCGTAAACATTGGGAGAAGATTATAAAGAAACTGGATATTGATGAAGAGACTTTCCAGGAAACCATTACTGAAATAACCAAACTGAATCCACGTCCGGGTGCTTCTTTAGGAGAAGCAATTGGCAGAAATCTCCAACAAATAGTTCCTGACTTTATTGTGGAAACGTATGATGACGGAACCATCAATGTAAGTCTCAATAACCGCAATGTTCCCGAACTCCGTATGAGTCGTGACTTCACGGAAATGGTGGAGGAGCATACAAAAAACAGGGCTAACCAGTCTAAGGAATCTAAAGAAGCGATGATGTTTCTGAAACAGAAAATGGATGCGGCACAAGGATTTATCGATGCTGTCCGTCAGCGTCAGAATACCTTGATGGTTACCATGCAGGCGATTATCGACCTGCAACGTCCTTTCTTCTTGGAAGGAGATGAATCGCTATTGAAACCGATGATTCTGAAAGACGTGGCGGAACGTACGGGATTGGATATTTCGACAATCTCCCGTGTGAGTAACAGTAAATATGTACAGACGAATTACGGTATCTATCCGCTCAAATACTTTTTCAGTGACGGATATACCACAGAAGATGGCGAAGAGATGTCTGTCCGTGAGATTCGTAAGATCCTGAAAGAGTGTATTGAAGGCGAGGACAAGAAGAAACCCCTGACCGATGATGAATTGGCGGATATATTAAAGGAGAAAGGTTATCCCATTGCCCGCAGGACAGTAGCCAAATACCGTCAACAACTGAATATTCCCGTGGCGAGACTGCGGAAATAATGGATAATTGACAATGAAGAATGAGAATTGTAATTTATAATTAGTAACTAGTAATCAAAGAAGAGTGGACAGAGAGAGAGAACATATCATAGCGGATAAGACGATGTTGCAGGTGGCGAGAGTCACTTCGATGGTCTTTACTCCATTTTCTATTCCGTTTTTATCGTTTCTGGTGTTATTCCTGTTTTCTTATCTTCGTATCATGCCGATACAATATAAGTTGATAGTGTTGGGAATCGTTTACTGCTTCACCATACTGACACCTACTATTACAATTTTCTTGTTTCGTAAAATCAATGGGTTTGCCCGTCAGGAGTTGAGTGAACGTAAGAAGCGTTATGTACCTATTCTACTGACCATTATCTCGTATGTGTTCTGCCTGCTGATGATGCGTAGGCTGAATATCCCGTGGTATATGACTGGTATCATTCTTGCTTCCCTGGTAGTGTCTATCATTTGCATTGCAGTAAACCTGAAATGGAAGTTGAGCGAACACATGGCAGGAATGGGCGGGGTGATCGGAGGCTTGATTTCTTTCAGTGCCTTGTTCGGTTACAATCCGGTCGGATGGCTATGCCTGTTTATTTTGATTGCCGGTATATTGGGTTCTGCACGCATTGTTCTGGGACATCACACACTGGGTGAGGTGCTTTCCGGTTTTGCTGTCGGTCTGATATGTGCCCTTTTGGTACTTCATCCGGTGAGTAACATCTTATTTCGAGTATTTTTATTTTAAAACAGTATAAATCCTAAAAACTAATCATTATGAACTTTCCACAGAATTTGAAGTACACGAACGAACACGAATGGATTCGCGTTGACGGAGACATTGCATACGTTGGTATCACCGATTATGCACAGGAACAATTGGGCGATATTGTGTTCGTAGATATCCCGACTGTTGGTGAAACGTTGGAAGCCGGTGAAACTTTCGGAACGATTGAAGTAGTGAAAACTATTTCCGACCTTTTCCTGCCGATAGCAGGTGAGGTGCTCGAACAAAATGAAGCATTGGAAGAAAACCCGGAACTGGTAAATAAAGATCCCTATGGCGAAGGTTGGTTGATTAAAGTGAAACCGGCTGATTTAAAAGCTGTAGAAGATCTGCTGGATGCCGAAGCCTATAAAGCCGTGATAAACGGATAACCTTTACTGTACACTTTAAATCGTAAATTGTAAATCGTAAAATCGTAAATTAAAATGACTCCAATTGTAAGTATTATCATGGGCAGCACGTCTGACCTTCCTGTTATGGAGAAGGCTGCACAGCTACTGAATGATATGCATGTACCATTCGAAATGAACGCTCTTTCTGCTCACCGCACGCCCGAAGCTGTGGAAGAGTTTGCGAAGAATGCCCGCAACCGTGGCATTAAAGTAATTATCGCTGCTGCTGGAATGGCTGCCGCCCTTCCCGGTGTAATTGCGGCTAACACTACATTGCCGGTGATCGGAGTACCTGTAAAAGGTTCCGTGCTCGATGGTGTGGATGCACTTTATTCTATCATTCAGATGCCTCCGGGCATTCCTGTAGCAACGGTTGCCATCAATGGAGCGATGAATGCCGCTATCCTTGCCATCCAGATGCTGGCATTGAGCGATGAGAAACTGGCAGAAGCTTTTGCTGCTTACAAGGAAGGACTGAAAAAGAAAATCGTAAAAGCAAACGAAGAACTGAAAGAAGTGAAGTTTGAATATAAAACGAACTAATGGATCTATTCAATTATTTTCGAAGAGAAACCACAGAAGTAAATATTGGGGCTGTGCCGTTGGGCGGCCCCAATTCTATTCGTGTCCAGTCGATGACAAACACGTCTACACAGGATACACAGGCTTGTGTGGAACAGGCGAAACGTATTGTTGATGCAGGTGGAGAGTATGTACGCCTCACAACCCAGGGCATCAAAGAAGCCGAAAATCTGATGAACATTAATATCGGACTGCGTAGCCAGGGATATATGGTTCCGTTGGTTGCTGATGTGCATTTCAATCCGAAAGTGGCAGACGTGGCTGCTCAATATGCGGAAAAGGTGCGAATCAATCCGGGAAATTATGTAGATGCTGCTCGTACTTTTAAGAAACTGGAATATACAGACGAGGAGTATGCGCAGGAAATACAGAAAATCCATGACCGGTTTGTCCCGTTCCTGAATATCTGTAAAGAGAATCACACGGCTATCCGGATCGGAGTAAATCATGGCTCTCTGTCCGATCGTATCATGTCCCGTTATGGCGATACTCCCGAAGGAATGGTGGAATCCTGTATGGAATTCCTTCGTATCTGTGTAGTGGAGGACTTCACAGATGTAGTGATTTCCATCAAAGCCTCCAATACAGTGGTAATGGTGAAGACTGTTCGTCTGTTGGTGGACGTCATGGAAAAAGAGGGGATGACTTTCCCGCTCCACCTCGGGGTGACAGAAGCCGGAGATGGAGAAGACGGACGTATCAAGTCCGCCCTTGGCATCGGTGCGCTGTTGAGTGACGGATTGGGAGATACCATTCGGGTCTCTTTGAGCGAAGCTCCTGAAGCTGAAATCCCGGTGGCCCGTAAACTGGTGGATTATGTTCTGTTGAGGCAGGATCATCCTTATATCCCGGGATTGGAAGCACCGGAATTCAATTATCTGTCTCCCGAACGTCGCAAGACAAAAGCCGTCCGTAATATCGGAGGTGAACATGTACCTGTGGTTATTGCCGACCGTATGGATGGGAAGACAGAGATAAACCCGCAATTCACACCGGACTATATTTATGCCGGAAGAACCTTGCCTGATCAACGGGAAGACGGAGTAGAATATATTCTTGATGCGGATGTATGGCAGGGAGAAGACGGAACCTGGCCTGCATTCAATCATGCACAGCTGCCGTTAATGGGAGAATGCAATACAGAGCTTAAATTCCTGTTTATGCCCTACATGGCACAAACGGACGAAGTGATAGCCTGCCTGAAACATCATCCGGAAGTAGTGATTGTTTCCCAAAGCAATCATCCGAACCGTTTGGGCGAGCACCGTGCACTGGTACATCAACTAATGACGGAAGGTTTGCAAAATCCGGTTGTCTTCTTCCAGCATTATTCGGAAGATGATGCGGAGAATTTGCAGATAAAGTCCGCAGTCGATATGGGAGCCTTGATTTTTGACGGTCTTTGTGATGGCATCTTCCTGTTCAATCAGGGTAACTTGAGCCATGCCGTCGTTGATGCTACTGCTTTCGGAATCTTGCAGGCCGGACGTACCCGTACCTCCAAAACAGAATATATATCTTGTCCCGGTTGCGGCCGTACACTTTACGATTTGGAAAAGACTATTGCCCGTATTAAGGCAGCCACTTCACATTTGAAAGGGCTGAAGATTGGCATCATGGGGTGTATCGTGAATGGTCCCGGTGAGATGGCAGATGCAGACTACGGCTATGTAGGAGCAGGACGGGGGAAAATCAGTCTCTATAAAGGCAAGGTGTGTGTGGAGAAAAATATTCCTGAAGAAGAAGCGGTAGAACGACTTCTGGAGTTTATTCGGATAGACCGAGAAGAAAACCAACAATGATATTGATTAGATATGGATTACACGGATGAATACGGATTTAGTTAAAATCAGGAGTAGGAATCCGCATAGTCCATATCTAAATAAAAGCCATTTTAGAAGGTAATATTTATATCTTTCCCATTCTCTGTGTGATATGTTTTCACGGGCTTTCCATTACGTAGCACATAGGTCTTTATTTTATTTCCTTGTCGTTCAACGATTATATCAAACGGCGAAAATGCAAATGCCGAAACATAATTCAATCTCATCGAATTCCATTTATCAGGTAGTTGTGGACAGAGTGAGAATGAATTAAATCCTGTCGGACGAATACCAAAAAGACCTTCGGTTACTATACGGCAATACAAAGCACTTTCGGCTGACAAATGCCGTTGGTTTCCTTCGGGCCAGGCCTCGATAGGATATGGAACATGTTCCCCAAGCAGGCGTTGCTGTGAGTAATATGCCATGTGTTCCATTGCCCTCTCTCTTGCTCCTGCGCTATACACTCCTCGTAGAGCGTAAAGAGTAGATCTGTCCCAGAAAGTATCTGTTCCGGCTTGTGTCAATAAGCCGTCTTTGCTCCACAAACGGGGAGAGAATAATGCTTCGACGGTTCCTGTCTTCTTTTCAAAGATCCCGACTGTCAGAGGGATAGCTATCCATGAACGTAAAATATCATTGCCTTCATAATAGCGGTAACTGTCGAACCCTTCTATACGGCTACCAAAATAATTGTTTATATTATTTTTTAATACTTTCGCCTGCCGGGCATATTCTTTTGAAACAGAAGACTGCTTGCCAAGTTCTTTGGCAAGATAGCTTGCCGATACCAGAGCGTCATAATACAAACTTGATGTACAAAGGTTTGCGTTACCTACTGGAAAGCGTCCTTCAAGCTCATCAGCATCTGAAGTCACAATTCCGGAAGCATTTATTTTTCTTTTGCAGTATTCCAGACACCACTCAATCAAGGGCCATAACTCTTGTGCTTCCTTTTTATCTGCTTTGGCTAGTGCATAACGGGCGGCCCCATAAGCTATCATCGCTGCATCGCCACGATCGCCAGCCCCGTTCCAGGTATCCTTCCCCTCGGCAATGATAGAGCTGGGTATGGGTTTGTAATCAGAATTCATGAAGCGGGCAAAAAGCCTGAATGAGTTTAATGCGGACGCGTTTCCGATATCATAACCCAAAAAGGGAAAGAAAGGATTGGCATACTCCGCTTGGTCATTCGCCCAAACAGCTGCATAATATGATTCTCCTCCAGGACTGTGCATGAATCCTCCTCCGGTAGCAAAGATACTCTCTGCTGCTCTTACTTTAGCAAAAGCAAATGCTGTATTTACTACCGGATCAGGGGAGACAAAGCTAAGATTGTTCCATATCTTGTCGACAAAGGCCATTCGTTTATGTTCCTCGTCTGCTATATCGACTATCAATTCTTTCTCTCCTTTTTTATAAGCCTGAACAGAAGCGTCGAAAGTCAATGATTCTTTAGGAGCAATAGTGTATAAACAGTCTTCCTTATTTTGTATAGAGGTAACTATAGTGTATGATCCATCCACTCCTTTTACAGGATCGGTTTTGTAAACGGCTTTTTGAAAAGGTACAATAACAGAAATAGGTTTTGATGAGATATTCTTGACCGTATAACGTTCACAAAGCATCGGTTTGTCTGTTGAAGGAAAGAATGATCTCGTAAGTTCGACTACAGGTACTGGCTCTCTATTGCGTGCCGTACCTGTATTCTGGTATCCAATAGCAAAAAGGCTTACTACCGTGAGTCGTCCGTCGATACATATCGATTTCACTTTTTCATTGTTGAGAGCCATACCATTAACTAACAACAAAGAAGCGTAATCAATTGCAAATCGTTGCATCAGGCTTGCATGTGTATTGTTGGGTATCGTCCGCAACATAGGCCATATCATTGAACGTTCCATCACAAATTGCCCATCGCCGTTTACGCCATAACGTAATACCGCTGAAACCTTTAAACCGCTCATTTCAATATGGTCATAATGGGGGAGCCGACCGTCTATCTGCCATTCTATCGCTCCACTATCCAGGATACGCCAGCGAGGTGTAGCATTAGCATTATCTGCAAGGCAGAACAATACAAAAAGCAATAAAACGATTTTCATCTTTCTGGTAAACATACTATTAGTCTATTTCTATGTAATCGAGATAAAACTGTCCGTTATCACCAGCGTCCCGTTGAAAGGCTATTTGATTTATGCCGGCTGCCAACGATACCTGAACTACTTTTTCGCTCCAGTTGGATTGTTCCTGAAATCCAAGTTGCGATTGTTTTTGACCGTTGACATATAAGCTACACGTAGCTGTCCCTTTGGAATAGTTGTAGCCCATGACATGCAATGTATATATACCGGCGGCATCAACCTCTACATCAAACTCAACACGTGCATTTACGTTTTCAAGCCCTTTGACATAAAAGCCTTCGACTTTAACATGCTGGTTGTTATCGTCTTCTGTCTCACCCTCATTGCTACAACCTGTGCAAACCAGTAATAGGGCGAGAACTACAAACCATAAATATTGAGGGTATCCTTTCATAATCATTATCTATTTATAACTGCACCATTTTTGAGTGAGGCAACAGCCGCTTTGTATCTCTTTGAATTGGGTTTGATACGTAAAACCTTACATGAATGTGGTTCAAGTCGCACCGAGTATCGGCCCGACATTGCGCCTAAATCCTGATGCAGCCACAAATCACGTACATTCTTCACCTTTCCACCTTTAATTCCCAGTTCCTTTTCAAAATCAATACCATATTCAAGCACTGTCGATTCTCTATTGAACAGCCCGACAATCCAATCTCCATCAGGAAGTTGTCCTATCCATCTCGAACTGTTTTGTTTATCCCATATACTGGTACTAAGTGGCTTACCTACAAAACCGAGTTTATTCAATTCCAGTATCTCTGTGTTTTTGTAGAATTTGGCGCAATCACCAATCGTATTATACTGATCGGTGATACCAATTGGAGAACCGCTAACCAGCAACATTGAGATATGAAACTCTCTTTCGGCATCGCTTGCCAATGTGTTGAGTTGAACAAAATCGGGATCCATTATAGTTTGTCCTTTCACCCCGATAATATCAGCCCATCCGATTAATCCATCAAAAGCACTTCGGTATTTATCACCTTGTCCGCTTTCGTTAATCTGTCCGCGCTCTTTGTCGCTGATAAACCACCATCCTCCACCGTCACAGTCACTACTTATGCGAATCATATCCGCATAAATAATCTCGTTGCGGGCATCGTTGCGACAATTAGGAACAGAGTAACTAAGCAACATTTCATCTCCGGCTTCTTCAGCCATCCATTTCAATGCCTTGATGTATCTATTGGTTCCGTAATCCCGTTCATAGTAACCAAGAAAGTCTATCTTCAGCAACTCTATTCCCTGATCTATCATTGTTCTGATACAGCCTTTCACCCACTGTTCCGCTCCTGGTTTGTCAGTATCTATCCAGTACAGATGATCTTCAAACTTTGTAGTGCCCACCACATCAGTTATCGGAATGGAGGTTCCTTTGATATTATTATTCTGCACATAGGCAGCTTTAGGTATCCATAACGGGTTGAAATAGAATCCGAATCTCATGCCTTTACTTTTGAGATAATCGCCCCAATACTTCAGCCCGTATGTCCACGAACTGTCATATTTGGTCAGATAACCATATTGATCTATAGAATTGAGGTTAAATAACCAACCGTCAGTAGCTGCCATATCATATCCATAAGGTAAAAACTCCTCGGCAAGCCAGTCGATATTCTTTTTCCAAACATCTTCAGGCATCGATGTTCCATACCGGAAATTGTATTGGTACATATTCCAAAACAATGGTCCGCTGCCTCGCTTCGTAAATTTGCTTTCTCTGGCAAAGATACCTGCTGGTATTGTAAGCAATACCAGCAAAAGTGTTAAAAATTTAAATCTGTGTTTCATCTTATTGAATTATTTTTCCAATCATTGTAGAAAGTTGTTTTACTTGCAATTCGGCCATACCGACAACGATGTAATCCACACCGTTGAGGCCATAGGGAGCGTTGTATGCACTGGAAATTACAATTTTCAGGAATCGTCCCTTTTGTGGCGTTATCGTCTCACTGTCACCGAACCAGATGGTTTCATTCTGTCGTGGAGTGTTCTCTTTAGAAAAGAGAAGCGTCCAGTTATTCAGTGCCACAGCCGAGTAATCAGCAGATGTTCCTCCATCGGCAATCGTTTTGAATAAAAATTGAGGATCGTCCGAAACATAGAAATCTATCTTCTTAATGTTCGCGTTATCTCTTCGTTGAGTCAGTCCGATATCGCTTACTTCTATTGAATTCTTCATATCTATGACAATTGTGATAGGTGTTCTCATTCCATCAAAACAATGATAATCAGTGAAGCCATAGTGATAGTCGTCTTTATTATTGAATCCATTGACATCTTTTCCCCAATAACTCGAATGCCAGTGATTGTCGAAAATTCCATCTATGATGGCTCCGGCTCCGATATTATCCCCATCCGTTGATGATGGGTTCTCCATCTTTTGGTCGCTGTTGCATAGCAATATTTTCCATTCCCTGTTGTCGGGAATGACTTGCGGATCAGCAGGTACCACAACAGTCAGGTAATAAATCTCGTCTGATACCTCTATTTGTGGGGACGAGGGGGATGCAAACTTCAACGGAAGAAGATAGTGCTTATCTTTTTGCAATGTTGAACTTGCTACTGTCAATGTCGTTGTAGCATCATCATTGCCATTTGCAAAAGAAAAATCATTCACATGGTAGGCTCCTGCGGGAAGCGTTTCATAATTGGTTGAATGAAAATCATTATATGCAGACACCAGTTGCGCGTTTTGTGAGAAATCGAGTCCGCAAGAGAAATTGGATATATTATCTGCAATTTCGGCTTTGAGTTTTACACTCATTGAACTATATGTCGCACTTTCAATCTGTATATCTTTTTTTCCCCATTCCACTTGCTGCCCGTTTATATCAAAAACATATAAGACCTGGTTCATTTCAACATTCACAATACCCTCTTCTGTACTTTCCAATTGGAGTGCCAAAACAAGTTTGGATTCAGGTGCCGATTTGATTAACTGATATATTCTAGCTACATCAAAATTCAGATAAAGATATTTCGACGTCTCGTTAGTTGCAAACGTTAGTTCGTGAACTCTGTCTTTAAATGAATATGCATCAGGCGTTATTGTCTTGTAACTTTGATTTTCGGGCTGGCTATAATTTTCATCGATTTCCTGTTGTGTCAATGCACGCACGTTAACCGTTGCAGTCAAAGACGGGTCACTTCCTGCCTTAATAACCAGAAGAGGCTCTTCGACTGTATTTTCAGAAGCCTGCCAACTAAATATATGCTTGCCCTCGTTCTTGAAATACAATATTTTGTGATATTCTTCAGGGAATAACTTATCATTCGAATATTCGTTGCTACATGAATATACAATCTGGCATACACCAAGTATTAAAATTAATTTCAATAATATCGTTTTCATAATTCTGGTAATTCTAAATTAATATTCGGGCGACTGTACTAGTTGGGGATTGCTGTATATCTCCGAGTCATTGATCGGAAGAAGATACATTTTGTTGGTCCACATAAAAGGTTGGTCCACCTTTACTCTTTGGTTAAACTCACGGAACGATGGATCTTTTTTTGCGATGGCATTAAGACCTTCACGGACACCGGCTTTGAATACCTCCGGAGCAATTGTCCAACGCCGGGCATCAAAATAACGGTGTCCTTCAAACCATAGTTCGGCATAACGTTCACTGCGCACCCAATCCATTAAACTCATATCAGAGTTTATGTCAGATAATTCTAAATCGGGAATACCTGCACGATTACGGACAATGTTCAGGTTGTCCAAGACATCTTGTTTGTTGTTCAATGCAGCATGACATTCCGCCAGATTGAGGTATAATTCCGCCAAACGTATGACTGCCAGTGGAGTATGAGCGTAATTATTGCCATTATCTTGAGAACGCCATTGGAAGTTAGGTTGTATTCTCTTTTTGGAGAAATATCCGGTTGCATTATTATCTCTATTATATCTGTCAGGGTTGTACCCATGTTTTTGCGAGTTACGCGCTTCAAGTATCAGTGGTGAGCCATCGGCTATGAACGAACTATATTCACCTCCATCGTAACAAACCCATGCATAAAAACGCGGTTCACGATTGACATTGAGTTTTATGATATCCGGATTGGACAAACCAGCCGATTCAAACCAGTCCGATTTATCGGGAAAAGAATGATCGTATTGGGGCAATTTTCCATTCTTTGTATAAAATCTTTCAACAGAGTTCAAGAAAACAGCAATACCTCCCCATCCTCCTACAGGAGAGCCGTTGTAAGTGGTGACGCCATGAGGTATTTGTGAATAGATGCCATAGTTGTCACCGCTTCCGATGGCAAAGATTACTTCTTTATTGCCATCAGTCTCACGTGTCGTATTGAGGTAACGCATGAGCATTACCGACTCTTTAAACTGGTCATCAACCCCCTCTATATTAGGCAATGGAACTCCTTGGTTTATTCTGATACTGGTGGAAGTGGCAAGGTCGAACAGTTTGCGGTTACCTTGAGTCAGTGCCCAATCAAGAGCCTCGTTGCAAGCTGTCAGGGCGCGTTTCCATTTGTTTTCATCGTATGTTCTGCTGACTAACTCCTTTCCATATCCCGGAGTTTCAAAGTTAGTGTTCTTCCAGTTTGAATAAGGGAATGAGCCATTCCACAGGGGGGAGGCGGCATAAACCAACAATCGCGCTTTTAAGGCTTTGCAAGCTGTTGAAGTAGCACGTCCCAGTTCGCTGTTCTGTACTGTTGGCGGCAATTCGAAGGCAGCCCGGTCAAACCATTCAGCTATGGAGTCTACACATACATCGAAATGCGATCTGCCCGGAAAATCCTTTTTGTCAAGGTTTTGATTGTAATGTTCAGTCACTAATGGTATAGGTCCGTATGACTCTAGTAACATAAAATGATAGAGTGCCCGACAAAACAAAGCTTCGGCTTTCCAACGTCTTTTATCGCTCTCGGTTACTCCCGTCGGATTGCTCTTGTCAAGCTGATCCATGAATAGATGACATCGTCCTATTCCATCGTAACAACTATTCCACGGGGCGGTTTGACTGGAAGGAGAAAGCTGGTTCCATGCCGCTTTCTGTCCGTCGTCAGCCCATAGTAAGGGGCGGGCATATTCATCGGTCGAGTTGATGAATGAGTTTTCGACTGTGTAAAACCACTCGAAATAAGTATAGCATGAATGAAGGAAACCCAATGTGGAAGCTCTGTCTTTCATTGCGTCGGGCAAGTCGGCTGTTTCATCCGGGACAACGTCCAGATAGTTGCAAGAAGCCATGCAACATGCGGCAGTTACACTTAGTATGAATTGTGATATGATCTTAATGGTTTTCATATTTTATATTTTGGTTATATAGAACTTAGAATTTTAGCTGCACTCCAATATTGATAGTCCGTTGAAGAGGATACGCATTCCATGACAATTCCGGATCCCACTCTTTAAAAGGACTCCACACAGCCAGATTATCCCCATTGATATAAACACGGCAGTACGGAAAACTATATCCGAGTTCAAGGGTTTTAAAGCGGATAAAACGTCCGTTGTGCATCCAGTAGGTGCTGTTGACAGAGTTGTTTGCCACTTGACTGTCAGTAATACCTAATCGTGGAAATCTCGCATCCGGATTCGGATTAGCTTCGCTCCAGTAGTCGTTGGCGATAAACTGCATCACGTTTCGATCACCGGTTGAAGCATCACCGCGAAATGGCATAATGCCTGATACCATGATTGTCCGTTGGGCAGAACCATTGAAAAACATTCCAAAATCGAAAGATTTATATGTCATGTCTAGCCCAATTCCATACTGAATGCGCGGCACATTGCCATATTGCGAAATCATAACCTGATCTTTTGAATTTATTTTGCCATCACCGTTTACATCGCGATATTTGATATCACCTGGCATTACCGTACTTCCCAATTCATCCTGCGAAGGGCTCATTTCTATATCCGCCTGGTCTTTGAATAACCCTTCGGCAATGTATCCTATCGTGTTACTCAAGGGTTTACCAGTTTCCGACTGCCACACGTAAGGGTAATCCGGTTCATCTTTGTAGATGTATTTATTCTTATTATATGTCAAATTGAAACGCAGGTCCATATTTAAATCATTGGTGATTTTCTTTCGCCAATTGACAGCCAGCTCGATACCTCGATTGTCTACTTTACCAATGTTACTCCATGGCACAGCATTAGCGTATCCTAATAGTCTAGGAAAAGAACCTCGTTTGAGAAGGATGCGATCTCGTTTGTCATGAAAATAGTCGAAAACAATATTGAGCTGGTTGAATAGATTCATGTCTATACCGATATCGAACTTTTTCACTCTTTCCCAATGTGCATTTCTGACAGCATAATATGAAACGCTGGGTCCTTTGGCGACAACACTTCCATCAGGTCCGGTTCCATAACCCAAATCGTCGAGCTTTATATCATTTATATAGAGAAAGTGGGCAGCTCCCGCACTTTTTCCCGTATCATCGCTGCCTACCAGTCCATAAGATCCCCGGAGCTTGAGGAAAGACACAATTGAACGCAGTGGAGTCCAGAAATCCTCGTTACTGATAACCCAGCCTAAAGATATGGCAGGAAATAACTCGAATCGTTCTCCTTCTGCCAGACGTTCCGTTCCGTTATAACCGCAATTTATTTCGGCCAGATATTTCTGGTTGTAATCGTAGGTGATACGGGCAGATAATCCTTGGTTGCGGTTGGGTAATACGCTGGATCTGTATTCACGCATCATATACATCAACATTCCCGATACGGCATGTCGGCCGAACTGCCTGCTGTAATTGATGCGTCCGTCCATATAAAAGGTATTGTCCTGGTAGCGCTCTATATCCGACTGGGATATATATTCAGATCCCGAAGTCAGTTGCTCCAATGCATAAAGGTCGGGCGAATCGACATTCCAACTGCCATCCTGTACGCGATAGTAATAGGGGGCAAGTGATTTGGTATAAGATGAGTTTGAATAGTTTTTCCAGTTAACCAGAATAGAGGCGGAAAGTCCCTTTGTCACAAAATCAAAGTTCTGATTAATACGAACAGAGGTGTTGATGGTATTATGATTGGATCCTCTGAAATTATTTATCATATATGCATAAGGGTTGTTATACATCGAATTTCCACTAAGCATTGCCCCTCCGAAACGTATATGCTTGTCACCTTCTTCTGCCGGAAAAGATGCCGGAAATGCCACCGGATTGGTATTGTAGGTAAGATAGAACAGGTCGGAAGTTGAAAAAGACGGTCCTTTGGCATATCCTATCTGGTCGTTCATGCGTAGCTCGACAGTGGTTGTCGGAGTCATCTTATAGGATATGTTACTTTGGAAAATGTACTCCCATCTGTTGATGTTCGTGTCAAAAGAGTAACGCTTGGGGGAGTTGAGCATACCGCTATCATGATTTGCTTGCAAACTCATGTAATAGGTAACCTTCGAACTACCTCCCTGTACATTAATGTTTGCCCGTTGGTTCATGGTAGAATTTTTGAAAAGCAGGTCATACCAATCCACGTTCGGATAAACATACGGATTGATTCCGCTCCTTGTATATTCTATGACGTCATCCGAATATTTGGGTGTTGCGCTTGGAGTACGAGTCACCAAGGCTTCATTGTACATATTCATAAACGTAGGGCCATTGACGAACTTCAGCGTGTTTGCCGGTCTTAGAAATGAATTTTCGAACGTGATATTTATCTGTGCCCGCGTGTTTTCCATACCGTCTTTCGTTTTGATAAGCAGCACTCCATTAGCACCGCGAGCGCCATAAATAGCAGTTGCCGATGCATCCTTCAAGATTGAAAAGCTGGCGATCGATTCGGTAGGGATATTATTAAGGTCGCCACTCGAAATTTCGATATCGTCCATCAGAATTAAAGGTGTTGCACGTCCCCCGAATGTTCCGATTCCCCTGATATAGAAATCGGATACGGAACCCGGTTCTCCACTGGTTGTCATCGATACCACACCTGCCAGCTTTCCTGTAAGATTATTGGTCAGTGAAGAACTCGGTGCACGCAATTCTACACCTTTTACAGTAGAAATAGCACCGGTTACGGATACTTTTTTCTGTGTGCCGGCTCCTACCACCACCACTTCATCCAGCACCTCGTTGTCCGATTGCATTTTCACTTTCAAAACTCCCAAATCGCCTACACTCAATACCTGCTGCTTGTATCCGATATAAGAAAATGTTAACTCTGTATTATTTGAAACCTCTATTGAAAACTTACCATCCAAGTCTGTAATTGTCCCTGTTCCCGGGGAATCTTTTACGGAAATACTGACCCCCACCAAAGGATCGCTGGAAAAGGCATCCGTAACGGTTCCTACCAATTTGCGCTTTTGTTGTTTCGAATCCTGCGGACGTTGCTGTGTAGGCAACTCTTCTCTTTTCAGAGAAATCTGCCGGTCTTTAATTTCATACCGGACATCTGTATTCTTAAATAACTGATCGAGAATAACGGTTATCGGTTGGTCCTTTACAGACAAACTAACGATACGTTTCGTGTCAATGGCTTTGTTATAGTAGAAAAAGATAAATTCGCTGTTCTTCTCTATGTAATCAAGAACTTCTTTGACGGTTTTATTCCGCGTCTCAATCGTTAAATTTTTCTCTTGAGCATACGCTCCTATGTTCGCTGCATAAGAGTGTAAAGAAAGAAAACAAACACTAAAAAGAAATAATATGCGAGCCATTCTCACCCTTGTAAGAAATGTGCTACTGGTATTTTTCATATATTTACAACGTTTTTAAGAAATTAAACAATTAAATGTTGTTTGATTTTTCGGCTGGATGATACTGCAATTATCATTCAGCCTTCTTTTTAAGGACTTTTGTTTCTCATAATATTACGTATAAAGGTTTAACAATAAATGATCTATACTTATTTCTTCCTCACATATATTTTATCACCCACTTCTTTATATTCTATGGGTGCAGAATAAGATATAGTATGTAAGACGTCTTCAAGTTTATCTTTTAAATCCAGCTTTCCGGAAACCTGCATGCTTTCAACTTCCGGATCTAACACGAATTCTTTGCCGTAGTATAAATTTAATTTTCTAAACACCTTATCCAAAGGATCATCCGTGTACATTAAAATATTCTTTATCCAACAGATGTAAGGCTCAACATCTACATTTTGAGGAGCATCCAGTTGATTGCTATGAATATTAACCAGTTGTCCCGGAGTGAGTTTTACCTGTTGACGATTGTGATTTTTTATATTCACGCTTCCTTTAACCAGCACCACCGACGACGTTTTCTCCAATGAATATGCCGATACGTTGAATGAAGTTCCTAATACCTGCACCTGAAAGTCTTTCGTTCTCACTATAAAGGGGGCTTTTTCATTGCGGTATACATCCAGGAAAACTTCTCCCTCAACATAGATTTCACGATGCTCTTTTTCAAAATGAGTGGGATAGATAACACGTGTTCCTGAATTTACCCATAGATGAGTTCCGTCTGATAGGGTCAATTGAGTTCTTTTTCCTTTAGGAGTTATCAGTTGGTTGAACTCGGGCTTTTTCTTTTGTGCCTGAATCTGATTGACTGTATCGGAGTTGACCACCACTATGCCATTTTGAGAATAAATGATATTTGCATCCGTATCACTTACTTCTATGTTCTTTTCGCCCGGTATCAATAATAGAATATCTTCTTGTAATGGGGCTGCCTGCATTTTCAATGCGAAATCGACTAATGCGCTGTCATCTGCATGGTAATAAGAGATGAACTGTTTACCCAGCCAAAACATACATAGCAGGATTGCGGCAGCTGATGAATAAGTTGCCGCATAAAGTAATCGTTGATGCAACTTTTTCTTTTTGGTTGCATGGATTTGTTTTTCGATAAGTCTCCATGATTCATCCAGCTCGGTCGTTGAGACATTTCTCTCCTGTTTCCGAACATGTAGAATTACTTTGCGTATCACCTGATGTATATTTGCTTTCTTGCCTTCCATTTTTTGCTTTTATATTTAAAACGGGAGAAAAGAAAAAGTCTACTCACTTTTCTTTCATTATTTTGCAGAAAAAGATTTCTTCAGCAAATTGGGTGAACCGGACAAAGGAAATAGTAGCATTTAAGAAAGAAAAAAAGGAAGGAAAAAGAGATATTCTTTCAAGGTCATTTTAGAGCGAAGGCTCGTCAGTGTGCGGGATACTAAATTCATGGCAGATTGAGGATTAATCTCCAGGACAGCTGCAACTTCTCTATAGGATAAGCCTTTAATGTAACGAAGATAAATCGCCATCCGTTGATTCTCGGACAGTTGTTTATAAGCCTCTTGCAGATTTTTAATCATTTGTATATCCTCATCATTATCCTTAAATAAGACTTCCAGTGAGGTGTCTTCTATCGTTAAGTCGAAGGGAAGCGCATTGATATCTTCGGTGGATTTTAAAGATGAAAGTTTATCGAATATAAGGTTTTTCAAAGAAGTCAGCAGATAGGAACGCACATAATCGGTGGGAGACAAACGGGTGCTGCTGCAAAGTTTCACGAAAAGATCCTGAATGCAATCTTTAACAAATTCTTCATCTGAAACATATTTGAGTCCAAAATTCAATAGAAGCTCGTAATGTCTCTTATACAATACCTCTAATGGCTTTGTGTCACCTTTCAACATGATGTTCCATAAGGTGATGTCTTTCATATTATAATAAGATTCCCGTTGCACTGAAATATATTAGTTTGCGGCAAAAGTAACAAAAAAACTTCTCGAAACAAGGTTTATCCGGAGATTTTCCCGTAACCTAACTCTATGATAGTAAAAGAATTGTAAAAGGCTTTTATTGCAGTATGTTTTCTTTGTTACGGTCATGTTTGTTCTGTGAAAAATGATAAAACTTAATCTTTTCTTTTTTATCCTGTCATTAAATTACTTTTATACGTTGCAGATTTATATTGTATATGAAAGATTATTTTGATATATTGTCTTGGGTGGAATATACTCTATTAATATAAATATTTGAATATTAGATGAATATATGTATGTTGTAAGCTATAGGATGCTTTTGTGTTATTCGGTTCTTCGTTAAATTTGATGGAAAGAGCTTTAGATCGCTGGGTAAATATATTAGTGAGAGGAATAAAACTGTAAGGAGAAGGTCTTTTTTCATTTTAGCTCTTTCAGTTTTTTCAGTTCTTCCTCTCTATTATAAAACCTCATAGTCAGTGAATTATATTAGTAACTGAGGTTACTGTAACCACGGTTACAAAGATGTTTATTCTGAAGGGAACAGCAAACTTTTTCTTTCTTTTTATAAATTCTTTGCCTTTCCCAATTAAAAACTTTATGATCGTTTCTATTGATTTGTACCTGTTTTATTGTCAAACTGTCAGAATAGTATTTAAGTATATGAATATCAATGCTATATCACCTGACAATAGATGCTGATAATAGGCTGATAATAAAATATATCTACTTTTACTGTCAGCCTTATTTTTATCTCTTATGATCCTTTTAATAACCTGATAAACAATAGCTTTATGAACATGTTTCGAAGTAATGCCGCATTTTTATAACAGCTTTCCAAAGTGATATCTTTTCATTAATATACCTATATAGTTCCGTTAACACGCCAGTATAGTTCCTCTAGGGTATCAGTATTGTTCCACTAAAGCACTGGTATCTTTAGTTCTCCACGGCCGTGGTGACTTCTTCCCACAGCCGTGATGAATTCCTACCACAGCCGTGGGAAGATCTCGTCACGGCCGTGGGGAGTTAACAACACCGACACTTTAATGGAACAATACCTGCTTGGTAAGTGAAAGATACCGGTTATGTAGCATTCATTTAACAGGGGCATACTCATTTTATAAAGCGTATGTGTTTTTTATGTCGATGGTATTGTTACTGTAGACAATGATAGTCTTCAGTAGTTTATAACATGGATCAAGCTGGGAATTAAGTTAGAGTATATCGACATATTGGAATGAATCCCATAACCTTGCCCCAAAGGGATCAAAGAACAGGCTGACAATAAAAGTTCTAATTTTTTTATTGTCAGGCTATTGCCATGGCTTATTGTCAGCATGTAAACCGATGATAATCATTATATTATTTGGGAAAAGCTTTGGTTGACAATAAGAATCATCAAATTTATATGTAGACCTAATATCTGTCTTTCCAATAGTACACATCTTCACAAAAATAGAGGGGAACTCCTGGATGAATCCATTTGTTCCCCTTGCAGGTGTAGCTAGCCTCTGTCTCTTATATTTTCAAAGGCAAGTAGTAACATCTAAATGTTACGTTTTCGACTCTGTAGTCGTTCGGGTGCCGCTCCACCCGAATTGACTTGCCTTTGTGATTATTACTAATTTGTCGTTTGTATCTATTGCAAATTTATAGGCACAAAAAAAGCGGAGAGCATTTGCCTATCCGCCAGAGAGGGAGTCGAAGCCCTAAACACACAAACAGGAAACACTCCCCGCATATTGCAAGGAGCATCTATCTGCTTCTCTGTGTGTTTGGAATTTTCGACTTTTCTCTGGCACAGAAATCAGCTAAACGCTTTTTTTCTTAAAACAAACAATACAGTCGCGCTACGACTGATTGTGCAAAGATAACAATTAATTAAGTTATACAGTCTTTCATTCTTTGTTTTTTCTCTGTACAGAGTGTTTTTGTTCTATATCTCGTAAAATCGTTTGAAATAGTCCGGTTCTCTTGCTATGACTATACCTCATAAGATTCATATCGTTTATTTTTTATATTTTTACTAAATCTCTCGGAGTTATGCGAATTATTGTTATTTTTGCCTCACATAATTTCTAAACAATAATTAAATTATTTATTCGTATGAAAAAGGCCTTATTATTATTCGCTTTAGTAGCGATAAGTGCGGTGAGTATCAATGCTCAAGACAATCTGAAATGGGGTGTGATGGCAGGTATGAATGTTAGTAAATACACCATTACAGGTTTTGATAGCAGGATAGGTTTTCACGCAGGTGTTAAAGCAGAGTTGGGATTGTCGCAGGATGCGAATGGTAGTGGTGCCTATATGGACTTCGCTGCATTGTTTACATTGAAAGGTGCTAAAATTGATGGAGGATCACTTGCGAGCATAAAATTTAATCCATACTATCTGGAAGTGCCGGTACGTGTCGGGTATAAATATGCCGTCAATGATGATTTTTCATTATTTGGTAGTGTAGGTCCTTATATGGCTGTTGGGCTGTTTGGAAAAGCAAAATTGAAAGTGGACGGTGATATTGCAGATATTGCGGAATTAGGAGGTAACTCGATGTCCGAAGATATATTTGGAGACGATGGTCTAAAACGATTCGACTTCGGTCTTGGACTAAAAGCCGGGGTTGAGTTCAGTAAGAAATATCAAGTTGCCATAAGCTATGATTTCGGACTTATTGAGGTAATCAAAGAAGTAGGAATGAAGAACAGAAACCTGATGATCTCGTTGGGATATATGTTCTAAAACCGATTTTGCAACTTTGTTGCATAAATCATTTGCTACCTTTGCATCAACTAAATAATGAAAGTTATGGGACATTGTAGTTGTGGCGCTCATTCATGCGCAGCAGAAAAAAAGGTTGATGCAAAGGTTTCGGTATTCCATGAATATGGGAAAGTGATATTCTCTCTCCTGCTTCTGACAAGTGGAATAATTATGAATGCTCTCGATTTAGCATTCTTCCGTGAAGGATCTGTTGCCTTGATATGGTATATCGTGGCCTATCTTCCGGTAGGAATTCCAGTGATGAAAGAAGCCTGGGAAAGTATCAGGGAAAAAGACTATTTCAGTGAGTTCACTCTAATGATTATAGCTACTTTGGGAGCTTTCTATATTGGTGAATATCCGGAAGGAGTAGCCGTGATGTTATTCTATACAGTAGGAGAACTGTTTCAGGATAAAGCGGTAGATAAAGCCAAACGTAATATTGGAGCCTTATTGGATGTAAGACCCGAGAAAGCATTAGTGCTCCGGGAAGGCAATCTTGTTATTGAAAGCCCTAAAAAGATAAAAGTCGGTGAAATCATAGAAATAAAGGCAGGCGAACGGGTGCCATTGGATGGAACTATGCAGAATGAAGTGGCTGCCTTCAATACAGCCGCATTAACAGGTGAAAGCGTTCCTCGTAATATTCGGAAAGGTGAAGAAGTACTTGCCGGAATGATTGTAACCGATAAGGTTATCCGGCTCGAGGTAACGAGACCTTTTGATAAGAGTGCACTTGCCCGAATATTGGAGCTTGTTCAGAATGCTTCCGAACGTAAGGCTCCGGCTGAATTGTTTATTCGTAAGTTTGCGCGCATTTATACACCTATTGTTATAGCGCTTGCAGTGTTAATTGTTTTGTGTCCATTTGTTTATTCACTTATTAATCCTCCATTTGTATTTGCATTTAATGATTGGCTATACAGAGCTTTGGTCTTTCTGGTGATTTCGTGTCCCTGTGCGTTGGTGGTTAGTATTCCGTTGGGCTACTTTGGGGGAATTGGAGCGGCATCCCGGTTGGGAATTTTATTCAAGGGTGGTAATTATCTGGATGCTATCACTAAGATCAATACAGTGGTATTCGATAAAACTGGAACCTTGACAAAAGGAACCTTTGAAGTACAGGCCTGTAAAAGTGCAGGCGAGGTTTCGGAAGAAGAATTAGTGAAACTGGTTGCTTCGGTAGAAAGTGATAGTACTCATCCGATTGCCAAGGCTGTTGTGAATTATGCGAAAGAACAAAACATTGAATGTGTAGCTGTTACCGGTACAAAAGAATTTGCCGGCTATGGTTTGGAAGCAACGATAGACGGGGCTATGGTTCTGGTCGGTAATTGCCGGTTACTGTCTAAGTTTGATATATCCTATCCAAAAGAACTGCTGGAAATAACGGATACCATCGTGGTCTGTGCTGTTGGAAACCGTTATGCAGGTTATCTGCTGCTGGCTGATGCCCTGAAAGAGGACGCAAAGGTAGCTATTGACAATTTAAAAGCTTTAAATATTGAAAACATCCAGATACTATCCGGTGATAAACAGAGTATTGTTACTAACTTTGCAGAAAAGCTCGGTATATCGAAAGCTTATGGTGACCTGTTGCCGGAAGGAAAAGTGAATCATCTGGAAGAGCTGCGGCAGGATGAGGCAAACCGGATCGCGTTTGTCGGTGATGGAATGAACGATGCACCGGTGCTCGCTCTAAGTCATGTTGGCATTGCTATGGGAGGACTGGGTAGTGATGCGGCTATTGAAACAGCCGATGTCGTGATACAGACAGACCAGCCGTCGAAGGTAGCCGAAGCTATCAAAGTAGGAAAACTGACACGAAGAATTATTTGGCAGAATGTATCACTGGCATTTGGAGTGAAATTACTTGTATTGATTTTGGGAGCCGGTGGAATTGCTACTCTTTGGGAAGCTGTCTTTGCAGATGTGGGTGTTGCGCTACTTGCCATTATGAATGCTGTCAGAATACAGAAAATGATAAAATAGGAGAAAGATGGAAGAAGATATTTATTTGGATAAGTTGGATAGAAGAGGTATCAAGCCAACTGCCATAAGGCTTCTGGTGATAAAAGCGATGATGCAGGCAGAGCGTGCGGTGTCATTGCTCGATTTGGAAACACTGCTTGATACAGTCGATAAATCGACTATATCCCGAACAATCGCTCTTTTCTTGTCTCATCACCTCATACATAGCATAGACGATGGGAGCGGCTCGTTGAAGTATGCCGTTTGCGACAACTCCTGCAATTGTGTGGTACAGGATTTACATTCGCATTTTTATTGTGAGAAATGTCATCGTACATTCTGCCTGGAAGGTACACATATCCCGGTGATTGATTTGCCTAAAGGATTTACTTTGCATAGTATAAACTATGTACTAAAAGGAGTTTGTTCCGAATGTACTTCTCAAAAATGACAGATATTTTATAAACTTCGATGCGCAGTTTTATTCCATTTACTAATTTGGATAGGATAATCACTATATTTCGCACTTTGAGTACCTGTAACTTCAGTTTAGGTACTTTCCCCATCTTGTCTATTTTTTTAATTGACGAATTATCCCCAACTTTGCATAGTCATTTGAATTGGAGTCTTGAAAGATTTATAGACTAAGTGGGGGGGATATGTGATATGTAAGTAATTGGAATAAAAGCCGAAAAAGAGAAAATACATCTCTTTTTCGGCTTTTTGCTAATATTGTTTGATTAGTCAATATTGGGATTCAATGCGTGCCAGTCTTTAATAGCTGGGATGATCCCCATTTCAATCACTTCATCACGAAGTTTGCATAAATGCTCGTAGCTTTTTTCCAATTCTTCCTGTTCGGCAGGAGTTCCGGCTACTTCTTTATAAGTGACGCCGTCTTTAGTTATTGAAGTTTCCATCGCCATCATGATATGGTCGAACTTACTGTTAGAAACATACGTTCCGGCAGGCCAGCGGAAAGGTTGTCCACCCATAGCAGCGGCAATCATTTCGATAGAAAGATAAGCCGGGCTTTGGAAAGAAGAACGACCGCGCAGGTCGATAATATGCTTACCACCCTGGATGACACGTACTTTCAGTGCTTCCCAATCTGCCAATGGAAGACGGGTAGTGCCGATGAAATCGGTCAAAGGCTCTCCTTTTATTTTGGTTGTAGATGCGAATACAGCCATTTGTTCGCCATGACCACCATACGTACGGCAATTCTGAATGTCGGAAGCCGGGATATGGAAGAATTTCACCAGTTCGTTTTGCAGACGGGTGCTGTCCAAGGCAGCCAGTGTAGAAACTTGAGAGGGTTTCAAACCTGAATACAACAAAGTAATCAATCCGGTGATGTCTGCAGGATTAAAGATCACAACGATATGTTTTACGTTCGGGCAATATTGATGAACATCTTTACCGAATTGAGCGGCAATTTCTGCATTTCCCTTCAGCAAATCTTCGCGGGTCATACCTGCTTTACGGGCAGCTCCACCGGAAGAGACAATGTAAGAAGCTCCTGTCAGCGCTTCTTTGATATCGGAAGTAAATGTAAGGTTGACACCTTCAAAACCGCAGTGATACAATTCTTCAGCTACTCCTTCCAGAGCCGGGGCAAATGGATCATACAGGCAAATATTCGGAGTGAGTCTCATCATCATGGCTGTTTGTGCCATATTGGAGCCGATCATTCCGGCAGCTCCTACAATCGTAAGTTTCTCGTTGGTTAGAAATTCCATAAGTTTATATGTTTAAAGGTGAATAATTTACTTTTTCTTTTTGTCGCTACAAAGTTAACATATTAGAAAGCAGATTGTTCATTGCAAATAGTTTTGCCCGATAACGAAAAGTTATGGCTGACTGTTTGAGAGATCTATTCAAAATAGATTATCTTTGTGTCTTATTACAATAAATAGATAAGAATATGAGCATCGAATTAGGAAAGTTCAATCAGCTTGAAGTCGTGAAAGAAGTAGATTTCGGCGTATATCTCGATGGTGGGGAAGAAGGTGAGATTTTGTTGCCTACCCGCTATGTGCCCGAAGACTGTAAGATAGGAGATTTTTTGAACGTGTTTCTTTATCTGGATATGGATGAAAGACTGATTGCTACGACGCTGACTCCGTTGGTGCAGGTAGGTCAGTTTGCCTGTCTGGAAGTCTCCTGGGTGAATCAATACGGAGCTTTCCTGAACTGGGGATTGATGAAAGACCTGTTCGTTCCGTTCAGTGAGCAGAAGATGAAAATGCAGGTTGGGCGGAAATATGTGGTCCATGCGCATTTGGATGAAGAGAGTTATCGTATTGTGGCTTCAGCAAAGGTGGAACGTTATCTGTCGAAAGAAAAGCCGGAATATACTCCGGAAGCAGAAGTGAATATCCTTATCTGGCAGAAGACGGATTTGGGCTTTAAAGCGATTATAGATAATAAGTATAGCGGTTTGCTGTATGAAAATGAAATATTCTGTCCGTTGGAAACAGGAATGGAGATGAAAGCTTTTGTGAAACAGGTGCGTGAAGATGGTAAGGTAGACCTGATTCTTCAGAAACCCGGTTTTGAAAAGATTGACGATTTTTCGAAAACGCTGCTCGACTATATCAAAGCGCATGGAGGACGGATCAACTTGAATGATAAAAGTCCTGCGGAAGATATTTATGACACGTTTGGTGTTAGCAAGAAAACCTTTAAGAAAGGAGTGGGCGACTTGTATAAGAAACGTCTGATTACCTTGCATGAGGATGGCATTGCTTTGGCGGATTCCTAAACAGAATAGGGATTTCCCTACATACGAATAGAGAGAATCATTGGGGTAGGGAGTTTCCTCACCCTATTTTTGTGCTATCAGATTAAAGATATAAATAATTAAAAACTAGATAAGCTATGCGTAAGATTATAATAAGTTTCTGTATCCTGTTCGCTGCCCTCTCCTTACAAGCGCAGTCTGTTAACGGAATCCGTATCGATGGCGGGAATACTCCGATTCTTGTTTACCTGGGAGGGAACCAGATATGTTTACCTACTACTACCTGCTTTATAGCCAATTTAAATCCCGGACATTATACTGTTGAAGTGTTTGCCACCCGCTTTACCCGTGCGGGAGAGCGAGTATGGAAAGGAGAAAAATTATATAAAGATCTCGTTTATTTTGATGGGAGAGGAGTGACAGAAATATGGGTAGACGGACGTGATAACATGCGCCCGGAAAGACCCGGCCGTCCCGAACAGGGAGAACATCGTCCGGGATATGGTTACAACAGGGTGATGAACGATCAGCTCTTCCAAACGTTTTATAAAGAGATGAAGAATGAGCCTTTTAAAGATGACCGTATGAAGTTGCTCAATGCTGCATTGGCTGGTTCTGATTTCACATCTGCCCAATGTCTCCAACTGACCAAACTATATACATTCGATGATGACCGGATGGAGATTATGAAGATCATGTATCCCCGGATTGTAGATAAGGAAGCTTTCTTTACGGTGATTAATACCCTGACATTTAGCTCCAGCAAGGAAAAGATGAAGGATTTTATCATAGGGTACGGTAAACGTTGATACTATTAACTAAAAACGATACGGTTATGAAAAAGATACATATTATGCTGTGTTTGGCGTTGGGAATATTGGTCAGTGGCTGTTTTACCAGCTATGTATCTACCAAACAGATGATGGGTATATATCAGGGAATGACTCAATCTCAGGTAGAGTCCGTTTTAGGAAAACCTGATTTCCGGCGTTTTGACGGTGATATGGAAGAATGGGAATTCCATCGTGATAACGGTACGCCTGTACTTACTTCGGAACCTGTGACGATAATCGTTCAGTTTGTAAATAGAGAGGTGGTTAGTATGGATACGTTCAAAGGTTATGGCAGACCTGCACCAATGCATTCCGTTGTAGTACCGCCTGCTGTGAACACTACCGTTGAAGTCTTTCCTAATCATGAACAAGTGGAAGAAGCTCGTTTGATGACTGATCCGGAGTTTGATGAATTTATCAATAAGCTTAAAATAACGGTTATGAATGAAGACCAGAAGAAGCTTGTCGATCGGATGTTGAGAACGTATGATGTCACTTCAAATCAATGTGTGAAAATAGTGAAGGAGATTTCGTATACTCCTGACCAGGTGGAGATGATGAAGAAGCTGTATCCTTATGTAAGGGATAAAAGAAATTTTAATAAGGTGATCGATATTTTATTTTCTAATGCATATAAAGATGAGATGCGTAAGTTTATTGAGGAATATCATCAGAATAATAAATGATAGGAGATTGAATTATGAAACGAATACTGTTTTTACTCTTTGCTGTCGGTCTGACTGCCAATATGACCGTAATGGCTGGAATGAGCACTAGCAAGGTACGTAAGGAGACGCGTTTTCTTACCGATAAGATGGCATATGAATTGAGCTTGAGTACACAGCAATATAATGATGCGTATGAAATTAATTACGACTTTATTTATTCTGTCCGTAATATCATGGATTACGTAGCACGTGGTTACGAATGGGCATTGGATGATTATTATGAAGCGTTGGATATCCGTAATGACGATCTTCGCTGGGTATTGAGTGATGCACAGTATCGCCGGTTCCTCGGTGCCGAGTATTTCTATCGACCAATCTATGTAACCGGAGGGAAATGGAGTTTCAGGGTTTATGTTAATTACCCGAATCGCAGTTTGTTTTATTTTGGTGTGCCTTACCATTACCGTACTTATTGTGGAGCACATTATCGTCCACACTTTCACCATGTGAGTTATTATCGGGGCAGATATACTAATTTCAACCATTATTCTGCACCGCATCGGGTGAGAGATCAGCGAGTATTCCACTCTTATCGTCGTTCGGATTTCGGTTCTGTCCGGTTCCGTCCGAATACTTCCACTCGTCCGCATAATGCACCGACACGTCCGGGTAATTCTTCCCGTCCGGGTTCATCGACAACGCGTCATGGTACGTCTCGCCCAAGTACCTCTACTCGTCCTGATACTTCTACTCGTCCCGGAACGACAACAAGACCTGGTACGTCAACACGTCCCCGTCCGGAATCTGGAGGAGATCGCCCTTCGACTTCTGTCAGACCATCTACACCATCCGGAAGTGGAAGACCTGGTAACAATGTTGCTCCTGATAAAAATGGGAATACGAATAGAGTAGAAAGTGATCGTAATTCTGGTCGTCGTCCGGAAACAGGTTCCGCTTCTTCAAGCTCTAATCGCAGACCAACAAGCGGAAGTTCAACTGGTTCCAGTTCCTCCAATCGTGAAAGTGGAAAAACAAGTAGCAGTTCGAGAGAAAGTTCAAGTAAACGAAACGATAGTAGTTCCTATAATAGAAATAACAGTTCCGAGAGAAATAACAGCTCTTCCAGTTCCAGTCGTAGTAGCTCCAGTCGCAGTGATTCTGGTCGCAGTAGCGGTAGTACTACCAGTCGTAGCAGCAGTACCACTTCTAACCGGAGTAGCGGTAACTCGAGTTCTACTCGAAGCAGCAGTAGCTCTACCCGGAGCAATGTCTCTAGTGGACAAACAGAAAGACGCTCTTCTTCCGGAAGTACGAGAAGCAATAGCACTCAAAGTTCTTCCCGTTCCTCTGAAAGAAACAGCAGCAGTTCAAGAAGATAACCTATTCCTTTATTATTTATATCAATCTCATTACTCCTCAGCGGCAGGAGAACTAGACTCCGGGTTTTCACCGGCTAGACTATTCCGGGCAGCGCCCGTAACTTGGATATCGGGGCGGATACTATCCGCCTCGATTTCACTTATTACTCCTTTCTGTGCAAGCCGCTTGGCTATCAACTTATAATAGCCTTCCATATTCTCTTTTAACTGTCCGCCTTCAGCAAAAGAGCTGCGGAAATGCTTGGGCTTCGGGATAATGGAAGCCAGGAAAATACTTTCTTCCGTGTTCAGTTGTGAAGGGCGTTTATTGAAATAATAAGCAGAAGCTTCCTGAATGCCATAAACGAGCGGTCCCCATTCAACAATGTTCAGGTATACTTCGTACATGCGTTCTTTAGAAGTTAATCTTTCATTTTCTATTAGCCATACAATCAATGCCTCTTCCAATTTACGTGCAAAGTTCTTATTACGGTTCAGGAATACATTCTTTACGAGTTGCATGGTGATCGTGCTTCCTCCACGTGCAAAGCGTTTCACTTGCAGGTCGTAAATCAATGCTTCCCGTAGGGCATCGGGCAGGAAACCACGATGGTAAAAGAATGCTCCATCTTCACTTTGCATAACGGACATTCTTAGGATGGGTGAAATGCTATCCAATGGTGTAAAGTGTTTGCACGAGGGACCAATAGGAAAAGTCCGCACCGGTATTCCATTCTCATAAGCTGTATAAATGAACTCGCCGGACATTTTGGAGAGTGAAGTGGCTCCATAGCTTGTGATGCGGAAGTCTTTCTCTTTCAGTTCGGATTCCAGTTTGAGACTATCTAGTTGTGCAAAATCAATATCTAATAGAAAATGATAGGCCAACTCGCCACTTGTTTTTATGCCTTCCAGATTGCTGAATAATCCTTTGGGGAGAGAGCTGAACAGATCATCTGCCGGAAACCAGGATTTGTTGACCGCAGCAGTGAAATGCCAGTTTCCTTTCTCTTTCTCGGCTCGCAAATAAGGATGAAACTGGAGTTTGTTGAAATCAACGATGGTCGTGCTATCCAGTTCGAGTGAGTGCCCGCTAATGTTCATCTCGTAACAGAGTTGTCCACGATCGAGATGAATTACTTCAGGAGAGAGGGCTTTATGAAATACGTCAAGTCCGTTCACTCTCGCTTTTCCTTTGAGGAGCAGTTGATTGGATGCACGCTTATCTTTAGTCATATTATAAGATAGGGTGTCGAAAGTGACTTCTGCTCCAAAACGGCGGGTAATATAAGGTAGTGAGATTTTTCTTTTTTCCGGGGCAAAGACAGATGCTTTTAATGTATAGTCTCTTCTGTTTAGTTCGCCGGTGGCTTCCCATAGTTGTTGAGGCAGTGTATCTTCTTTTATCTGAATGGTTGATTGGAAATGATTGTTCTCAATAATAAAAGAAGGAATGTTGACTGCAACGAAATTACTATCTTTACGTTCGGTTATATTGATTTGACTGAGTTGCCCGTTTTCAGGCAGGAAACCGTAAATGAGGTTTAATATCCGGTCAATACGGTTGGCATAGTCACTTTCTATGACAGGTTGGGGTTCTGCTTCTTGTTGCCGTTTAAAGAACAGGAAATCGTAGTTAGCTATGCTATCATGCTTGATGAAGTTGATTGCAAGGCCATTCATAAGCACATTCCGTACTTCGATTTCTCCTTTTAGCAATTCCCAAAAACTTAGTTTTACATTGACGGATTGTAATGTCAGGAGGGTATCCCGTTGGTTGGGAACAATAGAAAGTCCTTGTAAAGCCACTTCATTGCAGCCTTTCATTCGTAACTCCTGATAATGAATTTGTAGACCGTATGTTTGTTCGGCACGTGTAGTTCGTTTGTCAACGATATGGCATAAAATGACATTGCGGAATGCAAAGAGACAAATAAGGCTGGTAAGCAAGATACCGATAGCCGATAGAATGATAATTCTTTTTTTGCTGGACGTTTCCATCTTCTTTTTCTTGATATGATAATCGCTGCAAAGGTAGATAATAATTCGGGCAACAAGCGGAGTATTTTCCCATTTTTAGAGTTATATTCATCAGTAGAAAGAAGAAAATGCGAAAAAAATGGTTAGTTGTTCGCTTTTAAGCGTACAACTGTTCGTTTTCGTACACCGTTCTGTTTTATGATTTCCTTGATTATTAGTTAGTTATCGTTTTGGCACGCTCGTTGCATCTCTATAGTCGCAAGCGGACAACGAAGAAAAATGAAAAAAACTTCAGAATGTTGCAACCGTTTGAGACGCTTAATCCGTCTAATAAACAGAAGAACAAAAACAGAATGTTGAACAAATAAAAAATATACAATTATGAAGACTACAGTATTATTCAGAATGATCGTTTTAGTTGCTATGGTATTTGCAGGAATCGCTAATACAACAGTGAAGGCACAGGGTAATAACTTCATTACTAATGAAGAAAAAGTAGATGATCTTGTAGTATCGAAAGTGATTTACAGACTCGATGGTTCTCTCTATCGCCACATGAAATATGATTTTACCTATGACGATCAGAAGAGAATGTCTTCCAAAGAAGCTTTCAAATGGGATGCTTCTACTGAAAAATGGATACCGTATTTCAAAATTGATTATACTTATTCATCTAATGAAATCACTTTGGTATATGCACGCTGGAATGACTCTCACAGGGCTTACGACGCATCTGTTGAAAAGAGCGTTTATGAACTGAACGACGCTAATATGCCGGTTGCTTATATGAACTATAAGTGGAATGATAAATGGATTGAAGAATCCGCTGCTAGCTGGGCTATGAATGTATCTACTCCGGCAACTAATGAAGCAACTCTGCTGACTGCCAGCAGATAAAAATAAATCGGAGTTGTGAAACTCCTTCTCTCTCTTTTAATTTAACTACATTAAAAACGGTGGATTTCCTTATGGGATAATCCACCGTTCTGTTTTTCTAATGAACAGTTACGATCAGCTTTTGTAACTCTTCAATATCTATTTAACGAGTGGTAGATATTCTCCATAACCTTCCTCTTTCATTTTATCTTTCGGGATAAAACGAAGTGAAGCGCTATTGATGCAATAGCGTAATCCACCTTTCTCTTTCGGCCCATCTGTGAATACGTGTCCCAAATGAGCATCTCCGGTTTTACTGCGTACTTCCGTACGTATCATGCCGTGCGAAGTATCTTTCTTTTCTGCGATTAGACCTTTTTGAATCGGTTGGGAAAAGCTTGGCCACCCGCAACCTGAATCAAACTTGTCGGTAGAGACAAACAGAGGTTCTCCGGTAGTAATATCCACATAAATGCCGGGACGATGCTCATTCCAGTATTCATTATGGAAAGCTGGTTCAGTGGCATTCTTTTGGGTTACGGCATATTGTTCCGCCGACAATTCCTTACGAAGGGTTGCATCATCCGCTTTTTGATACGCTTTAGCTTTCGGCGCATTCGCTTTGCGTGCCATTTCGAATAAAGCAGGATTGATATGGCAGTATCCACCCGGATTTTTATCCAGATAGTCCTGGTGGTAAGTCTCTGCCGGATAGAAATTTGTCAATGGCTTTACTTCTAGGACGATAGGAGTTTTATATTGTGCGGATAATAATTGAATTGCCTGCTTGATGACAGGGAGATCTTCTTTATCTACATAATAAATTCCGGTTCTATACTGCGTTCCCCGGTCATTACCTTGCCGGTTGAGGCTGGTAGGATCGATTGTCTTGAAATATAGATCGAGCAGTAAATTCAAATCTACCGTTTTCGGATCATAAACCACCTTTACTGTTTCGGCAGCATTGGTTTTTCCTGAACAGACCTGTTCATAACTCGGATTGGCAACATTACTGTTGGCATATCCTACCTGAGTACTTTCTACTCCTCGAATTTGTTTCAGGAAATGTTCTGTTCCCCAGAAACATCCTCCCGCAAAATAGATTTCTGCTTGACTTTTCATTGGTTTAGCAACTCCTAAAAATGTATTACTAATCATTACAATTACTATAGCGATAAAATACTTCATATCCGTTAGTTCTTTCTATAATAACGAATGAACCAACGGATATGTTTTAAGGAACTACTATACTAAACTCAACTTTATTTCTTTTTTATTCAATGACCTGTCCTTTGTAGAAATCCAGAATTTTAGTCCGGAACAGGTAGTCATATTTTGCCTGCAACTTATCCGAAAGAGCTTTCGTCAGATTAAGTTTGGCTTCATTGTATTCCACAAAGGTAGCCTTGCCGTTATTGAACTTCTCACTCATCAGGCGGAAAGACTCTTCGTTGGCTTTTACTGCCACTTCACTGGAGTTGTATTTACTCTCTGCTGCCAGAGCATTGTACCAGGCTTGCTGAATTTCTTTATAGAGAACTTTTTTACTGTTATCCAACTTCAAGGATAAATCTATTTGTTGCAAACGAGCCGTGCGTACCCGGTTTCTTGTGGCAAAACGGTTGAAGATTGGCACGCTCAAATTAAATCCTATATATTTATTCAGATTGTTTTTCATCTGACTGCCGAAGCTGCTCTCTGATCTTCCGCTAACCGTATAATAATTACTTCCCAGACCGGCACTGAAAGAGAGTTGTGGATAAAATGCACTTTGGGCAATACGAATACTATTAAGACTACCTTGCAAACGATATTCTGCAGCCTTAATGCTTGGTTTGTAAGTAAGTGCCTGTGTATATATGTCATCCGGCGGAGTGAGAGATTCGAACTCTAATTCTTCCTTAGGGTTTTCGAGTACAAATCCTTCAGGCGTGGGTAATTCCAAAAGTTGGGTGAGATCCAGTAAGGATAGTTTGTACGTATTGTCTGATTGTACAGCAGTCATTTCATCCTGTGCGACACGGGCTTGTGCTTCGGCCACTTCAGAAGAGGATGCCTTACCCACTCCTTGAAGACCTTGAATACGTTTTAACTGGTCTTTGCTTAAATCGACCTGATTATGAGCAATCTTACTTAATTCTTGATTGAATAAAACCTGTAAATAAGCAGAAGTGACATTGATTGCAATATCTTCTCTGGCTTTATTCAAATCTTCTATGACAGCTTTTAAATCTAGTTTGGCAAGTGAATATTGGTTGGACAATTGCAAACCGGTAAATATAGGTACGTTTGTTCCCAAGCTGAAACTGGTATTGGCGCTGTTAATGTCACTATACGAGTTGTCTATCGGAGAAGCAGTACGGCCCCAACTCCAGTTTTGGCTGGCACTACCGCTCAAATTCGGAAGGCGTGCCCATTTAGTGGTGTTTACACTCACTTTGCCTGCTTCGACATTATTGGCCGATTGACGGATTTCTATATTATGCTCAATGGCATAGTCGATACATTGCCGCAGCGTCCATGCTTGCGAAGAGTTGTTCTGTGCCTGGATGGAGGTGATTCCGACTCCGGCAAGCAGAAGGGCTGATATGGTTTTACGAATTATTTTCATCGGATTCAATTATTTATCTTTTTTCTCTGCACCACGTATTTTGTCCTGAACGGTTACCCCTTTCTTGATTTCTATCTTGATTCCATCACTCATACCGGCAGTCACCTGTGTACGCTGGAACTTTTGTTCGGGCACTGAATCTGTCATGATGTACACAAATGTAGAGTCACCATTAAATTCAACAGTGCTTTCGGGCACTGCCAATACCTGATTGGCTTTTTGTAATACGATTTCCGCATTAGCCGAATATCCGGAACGAATCTGAACAGAATCCGGAATGGTAATCGCAGCCTTGATTTCAAACTGGTTGGCTCCATTGGTTTCTACCCCTTTCGGAGAGATATATTCCAGAATGGCATTGAAAGTCAGATTTTGTAAAGCTCCGATGGTCAGCTTGATTGGCATTTGTTCGTGGATACGTCCCACTTCTGTTTCATCAATATTACCGCGGAAAATCATATCGTTCATGTTGGCTACCGTAGCAATCGTGGTTCCATCATTGAATGTGTTACTCATAATCACCGAATTACCAGCTTTTACAGGTACGTCCAGAATTAACCCGTCAATGGTAGAGCGAATCATCGTGCTACTGAAAGAGGCACTGTTTTTGGTAATTCCTTCTTTTACGATTTCCAGATTGTCTTTGGCCGTCTGTCTCTCTTCGCGAGCCTGTTTCAAAGCCACTTCACTTTTCTCGTATTCCTCCCGGCTAATTAACTGACCGTCATACAACTTCTTCACACGGGCGAAATCCGTTTCTGCCTGGGTTGCATTAATTTCTGCCAGGCGCACACGGCTTTCTGCAGAATTCAGTTGTCCGAGTTCAGGGATTACTTTTACTTTGGCAATAACTTCCCCTTTTCTTACAGCTTGTCCGGCTTCTTTATATACTTCGTCGATAATACCCGAAATTTGCGGTTTGATTAAAATTTCGTCTCTCGGTTCCACCTTTCCGGTAGCTACTGTAGTTTTTTGGAGGTCAGTCATTTCCGGTCTAACTGTTTCGTAAGTGATTACCTTAGGCTTGGATTTCTGATAAAGGAATACGAATGTTCCGACAAGAATGATAGCAATGACTACCAATAATGTGATTTTCAGATACTTTTTCATGATTTTATTTATAATTTTATTATTTACGATTGATGATTGAAACTAAACTCCTCACATATCCAGATAACTGTTCCACTTCCTTATTCATCCCGAATCGCCTCAATCGGTTTGATAGCCATGGCCCGGTAAGCAGGTGCCAGACCTGCCAACATTCCCAGTGCGATTAGAAGGGCACAAGTACCGATTGCCAGTCCGAAAGTAACTTGAAAACGGGTGTCCCCTCCGTCAGCGTTGGCTCCCATTTCTACAAGTTGCAACACCATGACGGCAAAGGATATTCCACACATTCCTGCAATGGTGGTAAGTACCATACTCTCTGATAGAATTTGTTGCAGAATATCTTTCGGCCGTGCACCGATCGCCCGGCGGATACCGATTTCTGTGGTACGTTCTTTAACGGTCACCATCATAATATTGGATACTCCGATGGCACCTGCCAGCAAAGTTCCCAATCCTACCATCCAAACAAGTATGTTGATACCGGTAAACAGGTTATCGACCATAGAGAACATAGCTTCGGCATTCAGGCACATAACAGCCTGTTTGTCATCCGGGGAGATATAATGTGCGGCTTTAATGACCTGTTCCATTTTGGGTTGTATTTCAGACACTTTGACTCCATGCTTCGCAGTGAAACAGATCACATCAATTCGTCCTCCCAGATTATATGTTTGCTGCATCGTAGTAAAAGGAAGAGTGACGGCCTCCGAAGCCCGTCCCTGTATATTCATGTCCCCTTCGGAAGAAGACATGCCAATCACTTGATAATAAATGCCATCTACTCTTACATATTTGCCACACGGGTCTTCTCCCGGTTTGAAAAGACTTTCATAAATTCGTTTTCCGATGACACATACTTTGCGTGCTTCCTTTATATCCACCTCATTGATGAACCTGCCGTATGCCATTTCCTGTGATTCAATGTGGAGATAATCCGGATACAATCCTTTCACGCTACAATCATATTTCTTATCTTCGTATACGGCTTTGGAACCCCAACGGGCTACGGACGGAGTAATGATCTCCACCTCTTTCACTTGGGAGCGAAGACGTTCAATGTCGGTAGATTCCAGATTCCACCATCTCCCTTTGCGGAAGCCTTTGTAAGCCTCGCCCGTTCTTTGCGAGACAAGGAAACCGGAATTGGTGGCAAATCCTTCAAAGTTCTTTTTCATCATGTCCTCCAATCCTTGCCCGCCGCCGATAAGGGCAACGAGCATAAAGATTCCCCAGAAAACACCGAATGCAGTCAGCAGGCTTCTCGTTTTATTTCTTGTAATGGTAATGAGGATTTCCTCACAGGTATCCATGTCTATTCTCATAGTCTTAATCTGCTCTAAGTGCTTCGATCGGTCGGATGCTGACTGCTTTTCGGGCAGGGAATAATCCGGCTAACGTACCAGCTATTATTAATGTGAGTGTAGCCTGTATGGCGATTCTTATATCTACTGTCGGATTCAGGAAAACGGTTTCCGTCCACATTCCGGTGTCCATGGTCTGATTGCCGAAAGCGCTGTTCATCCATTCGGTCACTCCGATACCGGCTACCATGCCGATATATCCGAATATGGTGGTGATGGTGACACTCTCTACAATAATCAACCAGAGAATGGAAAGCGGTTTGGCTCCCAAAGCCTTACGAATACCAAACTCGCGGGTACGTTCTTTGACGGTAATCAGCATGATGTTGGAAACTCCAACGATTCCGCTAAGTAACGTAAAGATGCCGATTACCCAGATGGCGATACGCAGCATGCCCGAACCTTTTTGCTGTTGCAGATAGTTGGTAAACCGGTTCCATATCCAGATAGCACTGTGGTCCGTTGGGTCAAACCGATGGTTGGCTCCCAATACTTTACGGTAATGGGCTTCAAAAGCCTCATTAGCCTCTACTGTTTCCAGATTTTTGGTAGTCATGACCAGGTTATTCAGTTTGTCTCCTTTATTATAAATCGTTTGTAGAGTGGTAAAAGGAATGTAGGCATCGCTGTCTCCGCTATCTCCTTTATCATTATAAAGACCTACTACCTGATAAACCACATTTCCGGCGTTGACAAACTGTCCGATTGGCTCGGTATGAGTCTTGTTAAAAAGGATTTCTGCTGTTTTCTTATGGAGTACAATTACTTTCCGGCGTTCCTTGATATCGATTTCATTGATAAAACGTCCTTCGAAAAGCTTCACGACTTCTACCTCTGTATGATTGGGATATACGCCGGAAAGGTTCAGGCTGACGTATTCTTGCCCGAAACTAAGATTTACGCCTCCCTGCCACACGGTTGCTCCGGCCTTGATGACATGATTCGGGAAATAATGACTGGTAGCATCCATGTCTTTATTGTCCAGTTGCACCCGTCTTCCTTCTTTCAGTCCGTCGTATGATTTACTGGTCCATCCCGGAAAAATCTTGATGGAGTTCATGGCACGTTCGGAAGCCGATTGCTCGAATGCGTGGATCAGTCCGTTACCTGCACCTAGTAGGACGATAAGCATAAAGATTCCCCATGCCACGGCAAATCCTGTGAGAAAAGTCCTTAGCTTGTTGCGTTTGATGGTACTATATATTTCTTGCCAGATGTCAATCATGATAATGTTTGTATAGTGGTGGATTTTAGATTATTTCATGATACCGTCTTTTCCGAAAGGAGAAGCGTCATGGTCGATATTATCTTCAATACGTTCGATGATTCCATCTTTGATATGTATAATCTTGTCTGTCTGGTTGGCGACTCCACTTTCGTGGGTGACAACGACAATCGTCATTCCCAGTTTATGAAGATCTTTCAGAATCTGCATCACTTCTACGGAAGTTTTGCTGTCCAAAGCTCCTGTTGGTTCATCTGCCAGAATGATTTGTGGTTGGGTGATTAAAGCTCGTGCAATGGCTACACGTTGTTTCTGACCGCCACTCATTTCGTTCGGCATGTGATGTGCCCAGTCTTTTAAACCCAGGCGGTCGAGATATTCCAAGGCAAGCGCATTTCGTTTTTTGCGACTTATACCCTGGTAAAATAAAGGAAGTGCTACATTCTCTACGGCATCTTTAAAGGAAATCAGATTGAATGACTGGAAGATAAATCCGATCATACGGTTCCGGTATTCGGCAGCTTTGGTTTCGCTCAAGTTCTTGATAAGTACGTTGTTCAGGTAATAATCTCCGGTATCGTAGTTGTCGAGGATTCCCAATATGTTGAGTAAAGTTGATTTCCCAGACCCGGATGCTCCCATGATAGAAACAAATTCTCCCTGTTCAATGTTGAGATTGATACCTTTAAGTACATGGAGAGGCGCTCCGTTGTTGTAGGTCTTGTTGATATTCGTTAGTTGTATCACAATTTTCTTTATTTAGTTTCTGTTTTCTGATAATTTTCTACTATTAGACGTGCGAAAGATACGAAAAGTTGCAAACAGGTTGAACTTTTTTCAAAAAACATTTTGTAGACTCAATCTTCTTTACGTAATTTGTGTGCAGTAAACTTAATGATTAACTAACCCTTTTAAATAAAAGTATCATGAATTCAAACATGGAAAAACCCTACGTAGTAGGTATTGACATAGGCGGAACGAATACCGTCTTTGGAATTGTAGACGCACGCGGAACTATTATTGCCAGCAGTTCAATCAAAACATCTGGTTACCCTACAGTAGAAGAATACGCTGATGAAGTGTGTAAAAGTCTGCTTCCATTGATTATTGCTAATGGTGGTGTTGATAAAATCAGAGGTATTGGTATCGGTGCTCCGAATGGCAACTACTACACGGGAACGATTGAATTTGCTCCGAACCTGCCTTGGAAGGGAATTCTTCCGTTGGCTGCCATGTTTGAAGAAAGACTGGGTATCCCCACTGCTTTGACAAACGACGCAAACGCTGCTGCTATCGGTGAAATGACTTACGGTGCTGCCCGTGGTATGAAAGACTTTATCATGATTACACTGGGTACTGGTGTGGGTAGCGGTATCGTTATCAACGGTCAGATGGTGTATGGTCATGACGGTTTTGCAGGTGAATTGGGACACGTTATCGCCCGTCGCGATGGTCGTCTTTGCGGTTGTGGCCGTAAGGGATGTCTGGAAACTTACTGTTCGGCTACCGGTGTAGCTCGCACAGCCCGCGAATTCCTTGCTGCCCGTACGGATGCTAGCTTGCTTCGTAACATTCCTGCAGAAAACATCACTTCAAAAGATGTGTATGATGCAGCTGTACAAGGTGATAAACTGGCACAGGAAATCTTTAACTTTACAGGTAACATCTTGGGTGAAGCACTGGCAGATGCTATTGCATTCTCCAGCCCTGAAGCAATTGTATTGTTTGGTGGTTTGGCTAAGTCCGGTGACTATATCATGAAACCAATTCAGAAATCAATTGATGATAATATCCTGAATATCTATAAAGGCAAGACTAAACTGCTCGTTTCCGAATTGAAGGATTCTGATGCTGCTGTACTGGGCGCCAGTGCGTTGGCTTGGGAACTGAAAGATTTGAAAGAATAACATTTCATTATTATAATAAAGGTAATGAAGCCTCGGGAGTTTATGACTTTCGGGGCTTTGTTTTATTTAGTCCTTTCTGACGTGTACGGCTTATTCAGACAAAGGGTTATTCTCACCGGAGTGAGAAAATATTCTCATACCTTTGAGGAATTATTCTCATTGCAATGAGAATTTTTTCTCATAGGCATGAGAATGTTTGAGAAAATATACAATAAAAAAGGGAACCTCATAATGAAGTTCCCTTTTTTATTTCGAATCGAAAAGTTCGGCTTATTAGTTAGCTCTTTTTTCTTTGATTCTAGCTTTCTTACCAGTAAGAGCGCGCAGGTAGTACAATTTAGCGCGACGAACTTTACCTACCTTGTTCACTTCGATGCTATCGATAGCCGGTGATTCGATTGGGAAAATTCTTTCTACGCCTATAGTTCCTGACATTTTACGTACAGTAAAACGTTTCTTGTCTCCGTGACCGGCGATTTTGATAACAACACCACGGTACAACTGTACACGTTCTTTGTTACCCTCGATAATACGATATGCTACTGTTACAGTGTCTCCTGCTTTGAAGCTCGGGTGCTGTTTTCCGGTAGCAAATGCTTCTTCTGCAATTTTAATTAAATCCATTGTTGTTATTATTAAATTGTTTCATCGTTACAACGCAACATACCAAGTATCTCTTCTCTTGACAGCGATTGCGCGAAAGCGGTGCAAAGTAACGAATTATTTGCCAGATAGCCAAATGTTTTTGTATATTTGTGGCATATCTAAAAATAGCGAACATGAAACAGACTTATGTAAAGTATCTGATGGTGGCGACGTTTGCAGGAGGCTTCCTGTTTACTTCCTGCCGGACCGCACGCGAGACTACGGCACAGTACGAAGTAACCAAAGTAGAGGGTAGCATGATAACGATTGATTCTGTTTGGGACACCATTCCCAACGCGAAAGCTGCCGAAATCTTAAAGCCTTATAAGGAAAAGGTGGATGCGATGATGTATGAAGTCATCGGCACCAGTGCGATGAAAATGGACAAAGGAGGTCCCGAAAGTTTGCTTTCCAACCTTGTTGCAGGTGTTTTGCAGCAGGCGGCTGTTCAGGTGTTGGGGAAACCTGCTGATATGGGATTGGTAAATATGGGCGGCTTGCGTAATATCTTGCCCGAAGGAGATATCACGGTAGGCGATGTGTTTGAAATTCTTCCTTTTGAGAATTCTCTTTGCGTACTGACTATGAAAGGAACAGACTTGAGACGTCTTTTTGAAGCGATTGCATCTCTGCACGGAGAAGGAGTGAGCGGTATCCGTCTTGAAATCACCAAAGATGGAAAGTTGCTGAACGCCTTTGTCGGTGAAAAACCACTAAAGGATGACCAGCTTTACACGGTGGCCACTATCGACTATCTGGCAGATGGAAATGGACGGATGGATGCTTTCCTGCAGGCGGAAAAGAGAGTATGCCCCGAAGACGCAACCTTACGCGGACTATTTCTTGATTATGTACGCAAACAGACTGCCGAAGGCAAAGCGATTACCTCCAAACTGGATGGACGTATTACCATAAAATAAAAAGGAGAATCTAAAAATATTGAATATGAAAAGAATTCAGATATTATTCCTGTTATGTCTTGCATTGAGCTTTACTTTCTCAATTTTTGCGCAGGATAAGGATACCAAAGAAGTGATTATTTTACAAACAAGCGATGTGCATAGCCGTATCGAACCTGTCAATCAGAAGGGGGACGAATACTATAACAAAGGCGGTTTTCTTCGCCGGGCTGCTTTTCTCGAACAGTTTCGCAAGGAGCATAAGAATGTGCTGCTTTTCGACTGCGGAGATATTTCTCAGGGAACACCTTATTATAATATGTTCCGCGGAGAAGTGGAAGTTAAACTAATGAATGAAATGGGTTACGATGCTATGACTATCGGTAACCATGAGTTTGATTTCGATGTGGATAATATGGAACGTATTTTCAAGATGGCTAATTTCCCGGTTGTTTGTGCCAACTATAATCTGGATGCTACGGTATTGAAAGATATAGTTAAACCCTACGTCGTTCTTGAGAAATATGGTTTGAGAATTGGTGTGTTTGGCCTTGGAACCCAACCCGAAGGGATGATTCAGGCTAATAAATGCGAAGGAGTCGTTTATGAAGATCCTATCCGCGTATCCAACGAAATAGCTGCTTTGTTGAAAGACGAAGAAGGTTGTGATTTGGTAGTATGCCTGTCTCATCTGGGCATTCAAATGGATGAACATCTGGTTGCCGGAACACGCAATATCGACGTGATTCTGGGCGGGCACTCTCATACATTTATGAAAGGCCCCAAAACATACTTGAATATGGACGGAAAAGAGGTGCCTGTTATGCACACGGGAAAAAATGGTGTTCGTGTAGGCCGTCTCGATTTGACTTTGAAACATAAATGAAGATAATCCCCTCAATAGTAACGCTTTTATTCCTTATTGCGGCCGGTACGGTTTCAAGTCCGGCGCAGAATGCTACAACCGTTGAACCTCTGCTGGTGTATAAAGCCCTTCAGGACAAAGACTGCCGGCACTGGGTTGATTCGGTTATGGATAAGCTTTCCTTTAAAGAAAAGGTAGGGCAGTTGTTCATCTATACCATTGCCCCGGTAGATACCAAACGAAACCTGGAACTGTTGCGCGAAGTAATCGACACCTATAAAGTGGGCGGACTTCTCTTTTCCGGTGGGAAGATGCAAAATCAGGTTGAACTGACAAACCGGGCGCAACGGCAGGCAAAAGTCCCTTTGATGATTACCTTTGATGGAGAATGGGGGCTGGCCATGCGTTTGCGTGGTATGCCTGTTTTTCCACGGAATATGGTATTGGGATGTATCCGTGACAACAAGCTGCTCTATGAATACGGGCGTGAAGTTGCTCGTCAATGCCGACAGATTGGAGTACAGGTCAACTTTGCTCCGGTGGCGGACGTGAATATAAATCCTGAAAATCCCGTAATCAATACCCGTTCTTTTGGAGAAGATCCGATACAGGTGGCTGATAAGGTTATCGCTTATGCTTCCGGTTTGGAAAGCGGAGGGGTTTTATCTGTGTGCAAACATTTTCCCGGACATGGAGATACCGATGTTGATTCGCATAAGGCGCTTCCGGTACTTCCTTTCACTCGTGAGCGTCTGGACAGTGTGGAACTTTATCCTTTTAAAGAAGCCATCCGTGCCGGATTGGGCGGTATGATGGTAGGACATTTGCAAGTTCCGGTGATAGAACCGATTGGTGGACTTCCGTCTTCCTTGTCCCGCAATGTCGTATATGATTTGCTGACAGATGAGTTGGCGTTCAAAGGACTCATATTTACGGATGCGCTTGCCATGAAAGGAGTGGCGGGAAATGGAAATGTCAGTTTGCAGGCTTTGAAAGCTGGTAATGACATGGTATTGTCTCCCCGAAACTTGAAGGAAGAGATACCGGCCGTACTGGAAGCCATTGAAAAAGGAGAGTTGACCCGCGAAGATATTGAAAGCAAATGTCGTAAGGTCTTGACTTATAAATATGTGTTGGGACTGAAGAAAAAGTCGTATGTACAATTATCCGGTCTGGAACAACGGATTAACAGTCCGCAAACGCGTGATTTGGTTCGCCGGTTGAATTTAGCGGCAATAACAGTTCTGAACAACAAGAATCATATTCTCCCCTTGCATACAGACAAAGAGCAGACGATTGCATTGCTCGAGGTAGGAGATCCCGGAGAAACTGATGCGTTGGCGAAACAACTTTCCCGCTATACGTCTTTGGCTCGTTTTTCCCTTCGTGCCAATCAGACGAAAGAGGAAAATCAGCGGTTGCGTGATTCTTTGTCTACCTATAAACGGATTATTGTAGCCGTCAGTGAACAGCGGCTGGCTCCTTATCAGCCTTTCTTTGCTAAGTTTGTTCCCGAAAGCCCGGCCATTTATCTGTTTTTTACTCCCGGGAAGATGATGTTGCAGATTCAGCGTGCGGTGGCTCATGCTTCGGCGGTGGTGCTGGGACATAGCTATAGTAGTGACGTGCAGCGCCAGGTGGCAGATGTGCTATTTGCCAAGGCATCTGCAGACGGACAGTTGTCGGCAAGTCTGGGAGAACTGTTCCCAACGGGAGCAGGAGTGACTATTACCCCTAAAACGCCGTTGCATTTCGTTCCGGAAGAATACGGGCTTTCCTCTGCTCATCTAAAACGGATTGATTCCATTGCATTGGATGGTATTCGTCAGGGAGCCTATCCCGGTTGCCAGGTGGTGGTGCTGAAAAACGGTCATATTATGTTCGACAAGGCTTTCGGTACTTATACGGGTAAAGGAAGTCCTCGTGTCGAATCGACGAATATCTACGATCTGGCTTCCCTTTCAAAAACGACGGGTACCTTGCTTGCCATTATGAAACTCTACGATAAGGGACGTTTTAATCTGACAGATAAAATTTCGGATCATTTGCCGTTTTTGCAACGTACTGATAAGAAAGATATAACGATTCAGGAAATTCTGTATCATCAGTCCGGTTTACCTTCCTGGATTCCTTTTTATCAGGAAGCTATTGACAAGGATAGCTATGATGGAAGATTGTTCAGCGCACGTAAAGATGTCCACCATCCGGTACAGATTGGTACGACTACGTGGGCGAATCCGAAATTCAAATTCAAGAGTGAATATATTTCTCCGGTCAAGACCGGTGATTATACTGTTCAGATCTGTGACAGTTTGTGGTTAAACCGTTCTTTCCGAAAGGTGATAGAAGAGAAAATTGCAGAAGCTCCGTTAAAGCAGAAGCGCTATGTATATAGTGATGTCGGATTTATACTCTTGGGAATGTTGGTGGAACAACTGGCCGGTATGCCTATGGAAGCCTATTTGCAACGTGAGTTTTATGAGCCGATGGGGTTGGAACATACAGGTTACCTGCCTTTACGCCGCTTTGCCAAATCGGAAATTGTCCCTTCCAACAAAGACCGTTTCTTGCGTAAAGAGACTTTGCAGGGATTTGTACATGATGAGGCTTCCGCTTTCTTTGGCGGATTGGCCGGAAATGCCGGACTTTTCTCTACTGCCCGTGATGTAGCCCGCGTTTATCAGATGTTGCTGAATGGAGGAGAAATAGATGGACAACGTTATCTTAGCAAAGAAACTTGCCAGCTGTTTACTACTGAAATCTCGAAGATCAGCCGGCGTGGTTTAGGTTTTGACAAGCCCGATGCAGATGATCCGAAGAAAGGAAATTGTGCGCCTGCTGCACCTGCCGAAGTATATGGTCATACCGGATTTACCGGTACATGTGCATGGGTGGACCCAATGAATGAACTGGTTTATGTATTTCTTAGCAACCGGATTTATCCGGACGTAACGAACCGCAAATTGAACCAGCTGCACATTCGTGAGCGAATACAGGGAGCTATTTATGATGCGATGAAGAAAAAATAAAAAAAGAAAGGTAAAAGGTAGCTTTTAATATAGATACCTTTTACCTTTTTTATTATTAACGTAATATTCTGATAGTTGCAGTTCTTTTTAGAACGATACACCCAGGCGGAAACCGAAGTTGCTCAATCCATCTACACTGTAATGCAGTACATCAGCTTTGTTGGTACCATAGCTGTAGTACAAAGCAAAGTGCAAGCCCGGTCCGTAAACCCATGGGAATACATTGATACCTACTTCAGGAGAAGCATAGAATCCCCAACTGTTTTCTCTTGCTTCCAACATATTGAAGTTAGAGCGGACTTTTGCATATTCAGCACCTAATTTAGCACTGACATAAGGTTGGAAAGATCCACCGCGATTCCACTGGTAACGTGCAGCGGCACCGAAAGGCAATTGGAAAATGGTATGTTGCTGATCGGTAGTCACTTCACCGGCACCCATCTGGAAGGTTTCGCGACCTACATATTCGTGGTTGCTGTGATAGTTGAGGAAAAGACCCAAGCCAATGTTAGGAGTCACAAAATAACCACCTTCAAAGTTCATACCCCAACCGCTTGCTTTATCTGCAAAGTGATTACTTAGCGGAGCATTGAACTGCCAGTCGATATTCGCATATCCATTGTCTGATAGCTGTGCCTTAGCCGGCATGGCGAAGGCGATGGCAATAGCCGCCAAGGCTACTACCTTGAAGTATATATTTTTTCTTGTTTTCATAACAGTTGTAGTTGTTTATTTGTTAGTAAGATAAGGTGACTGTGTAAATGACTGGTTGACAGCTTCTACTGCAAGAGTACGGTTGATAGCTTTGGAACCAGTTTCAAATCCGGTCAGATAACTTGTCCATACAACAGGCAGTTTTTTACTGTCTCCCTGTTCGGCTTTCAAGTTCACCATTTCTGTCAGGAAGGAGTTGGTGCTATAACTATAAGTTACAGCGTACGGGTAGTACCATCCACCACCCCAGTTGCCACCCCAGTAGCCAGGTCCCCAGTATCCGGGATAACCCCACCACCATTCAGGTTGTGTGTAGCTGGTGAAATAATAAGTACTTGCGATGTAGCTCACTTGGATACCAAGATCTGCACTTTCTTGGTCTGCTGCTGCTTCGTAGCCTCTGGCTACCATATTGTCTGTATAAGCAGCCAGAATTTGTTCTGCGCCTTCACCTTCGAGATATTCCGGTTCTTTACTGTCACTAATCACCAGAATCTGGGGTGCCAGATAGAATGTAGGAACTTTGAAATCGGCTTTCTTGTCATAGTTAGTGTATACCAGATAATTGTCATCCAGTTTACCCATGTCCGGGTCTTTTTCACATGAAGCGAGTGCAAAGACCGCCAATAAAATAGGAATTAATTTCTTCATATCTTTTATAATGTTTAGGTTATATAAAAATCGCGCCCAGGTACCTTGGGCTTTTGATAGAAACAACAAGAAAGGTGGAAAAAGGTTCAGATGGAAATTTCTTTTGCCGGAAAATTAACATATATCTTTTGCCCTGTTTAAAGAAAAACGGTGAGCACTCTGCCCCATTATCAGGGAGTTTGCTCACCGTTCATTATTTACAGATAATTGTTTGAAAATCCGTTTATTTAAACAGGGGTTTAAGTAGATCGGGTATCTCTACTTTATCAAGTTCCAGTTCATTTACTCGCTGCTTGCCCGTATGGGTCAGGTGGAAGTACATCTGTCTCCGGTCTTCGCTTCCGAGCGACCGGACGATCAGTCCTTTTTCCTCCAGTATTCGCAGCATTTTAGATGTGTGTGAGGGGCTTAGCTCGGTTTGCTTGGACAGGTTGGTAGCCGTCACTTTGTCCGAAGCCTCTTTAAGGGCACACAATATCATTGCTTCATTAAGCGTTATCTGGTACATTTTTTCAAATGCTGTTTCAAAGTTTCCCATTGCTTTGAATACATCACGCATTGCACATATTGTTTTCATACCTTATTTAAATATTTCATTTGTTCATTTTTTAAATAAATAGATTAACGTTTGCGTTATCCGCCCGTTCCATATACGTTGCTACGCCGCCAATGGTCACCTCGTCCAGGAGTTCTTCTTGCTTGACTCCCATCACGTCCATTGACATCTGGCAAGCGATAAATTCCACACCATTCTCCAGCGCTTGCTGGCGCAGGGATTCCAGTGAATCAATCCCTTTTTTGTTCATGATATACCGCATCATTTTTCCGCCTATTCCGCCCATACTCATCTTAGAAAGTTTCAGCTTTTTGGAGCTGGAAGGCAGCATCATGCCAAACATTTTTCCGAAAATATCCTTTTCGGTTTCCGGTTTGTGCAACTTCTTGATGACGTTCAGTCCCCAGAAAGTAAAGAAGATGGTGACTTTTTGTCCTGTAGCTGCTGCGCCGTTTGCCAGTACAAAAGTAGCCAAGGCTTTATCCAAATCATCACTAAACATGATGAAGGTTTTTCCTTTGCCCTCACATGAAGTAACAATATTGCATGATTTTGGTTCTCCTTTTTCTATGACAACAACAGATTTTCCTCCGGAGCTGTCTTTCGAAATCAGTTGATTGCCCGTTGAACTGCACCATGCAGCAGCGTCACGCGGAAATCCCGGATCGGTTGAGGTGATTTCTACCCGTTCGCCTGAAGCCAGTGTATCCATTGTTTTCTTCATTTTCAAAATCGGGCCGGGACATTGTAATCCGCAGGCGTCTACCCGAACTGTTTTAGCGGGGTTTGCCTGGGCATCGGCGGTGACGGCAGCCGTGGCAGTAACCGTGGTATCCGAAACCTTAGCAACCGCAGGTTGCCCAACTTGGGGACTACCTCCCTGTTGTTCGGGTGATTCGTCTATTTCATTTCCATTTTCTTCGCGTATGATAATCGGAGCAGTGGCAGCCCGATAAGTCTTCAGTCCTCCCGAGAGATTACGCACCTTGTCAAATCCATGTTGAGTCAATATCCGGTAGGCAAGATACCCCCGTAGTCCGACAGCGCAGAAGGTATAAATCATTTTATCTTTCGGCAGTTCGGCCAGCCGGTCACGAAGCTCATCCAGCGGAATATTTACGGCACCCGGTAGGCTGCCTAAAGAATATTCGTCCGGGGTGCGGACATCCAGCAGGAACTTATTTTCCATTTCAATGTCTCGCAATTCTCTCCAATACACAGGATTAGTTTTGCCTGTGATGATATCTTCAGCTACATATCCTGCCAGTGCTACCGGATCTTTGGCCGAAGAGAACGGAGGAGCGTACGCTTGTTCCACTTTCATCAGGTCGTAGATCGTTCCCTCGTGTTTGATGACAAGGGCGAGTTCGTCAATCCGTTTGTCCACTCCGTCGTAACCGACGATTTGCCCGCCGTACAATCTTCCCGTCTTTTTGTCGAAAGTGATTTTGATACTCATCGGCATGGCATCCGGATAGTAGCCGGCATGAGAGGCGGGATGGATGGTAGATGACATATAATCTATCTCTTCCTGGCGGAGGCGCTTGCCGGGTAAACCGGTTGAAGCAACGGTCATGTCGAAAACTTTGGCGATTGAAGTGCCGATAGAACCCTCGTAAGGTATTTTTGCCCCGAGAACGTTGTCTGCAACGATGCGTCCCTGACGGTTGGCAGGTCCGGCAAGATAGTTGAGCCAGGGTTTTCCGGTGATCGGATGGCGGAACTCGATTGCGTCACCGATGGCATAAATCGATTCATCAGACGTTTGCAGGTAATCATTCACGGCAATACTTCCTGCAGGGCCGATAGTCAGTTCGGCAGCTCGTGCCAGACTGGTTTCCGGGCGTACTCCGATCGACAGGATAACGATATCGGCAGAAATGGACTGACCATTTTTGAACGTTACTTTCAACCCTTTTCCCTCCCGGCTAAAAGAGGCGACGGCTTGTTCCAGATAAAGATTGACTCCTTTATCCATCAAGTGCTGGTGGACGAGCGATGCCATCGAGAAGTCGATAGGAGCCATCACTTGATTGCCCATTTCAACAATCGACACTTTCGCTCCCTGTGTATGTAAGTTTTCTGCCATTTCCAGACCGATAAATCCGGCTCCTACGATAACGGCTTTTCGCGGAGCGTGGCTCTTGATATATTCTTTGATCCGATCCGTGTCGGTGACATTCCTTAACGTGAAGATTCCGCTAAGGTCGATTCCCGGAAGAGGAGGACGCACCGGGGAAGCTCCGGTGGAGATAACTAATTTATCGTAGCTCTCCTCATAAGTGTCTTCACTGCTTTGCCGGATGGTCACTGTCTTTCTTTTCCGGTCAATGAAAATCGCTTCGTTTTCTGTACGTACATCCACGCGGAAGCGTGTAGAGAAGGCTTCGGGCGTTTGCACGAACAATTTATCCCGTTCCTCTATCACTCCTCCTATATAATAAGGAAGGCCGCAATTGGCGTATGATATATACTTTCCTTTTTCCAAAAGGATAATTTCTGCTGTTTCATCTACTCGTCTGATTCGGGCAGCAGTGGTAGCTCCTCCTGCAACTCCCCCAATAATAATTATTTTCATCTGTTTATAGTGTAAATAGTTTCCTGTGGAAAAAACAAACTGTATTGAAGAAATGTTCATGGATTCAGATAAAAAAACTATATTTGCGCACCCTGTTTTTCATTCTTCTATTTAATGTAGACAAATTGTATGAATAAAATTCTTATTATTGACGATGAAGTCCAGATTCGCAGCCTTTTAGATCGTATGCTGGAACTTGAGGGCTATGAAGTGTGTCAGGCAGGTGATTGCAAAGCTGCCCTCAAACAACTGGAAATTCAATCGCCCGACGTAGCTTTATGCGATGTTTTTCTTCCTGATGGAAACGGAGTAGATCTGGTGTTGAATATCAAGAAAATAGCTCCCAATGTAGAGGTGATTCTTCTTACTGCTCACGGCAATATTCCCGACGGGGTGCAGGCTATTAAAAACGGTGCATTTGATTATATAACGAAAGGAGATGATAATAACAAGATTATTCCTTTAATCAGCCGTGCCGTGGAGAAAGCAAAGATGAATGTCCGTTTGGAAAAACTGGAAAAGAAAGTCGGGCAGATGTACTCGTTCGATTCTATTCTGGGTGAGTCAAAGGTGTTGAAAGAGGCTGTATCTCTGGCGCAGAAAGTGTCTGTGACAGATGTTCCCGTATTACTGACGGGGGAAACAGGAACAGGAAAGGAAGTCTTTGCGCAAGCTATACATTATAGTAGTAAACGGAGCAAACAGAATTTTGTGGCGGTCAACTGTTCGTCTTTCAGTAAAGAACTGCTCGAAAGCGAGATGTTCGGACATAAGGCTGGCTCGTTTACCGGTGCGCTGAAGGATAAGAAAGGACTTTTTGAAGAAGCTAATAACGGAACGATCTTTCTGGATGAAATCGGAGAGATGGCTTTCGAATTGCAGGCAAAGTTACTGCGTATCCTTGAAACAGGAGAATATATAAAGATCGGTGATACCAAGCCGACAAGAGTCAATGTGCGTATCATTGCTGCTACCAACCGCAACCTGCAGGAGGAGATCAAAGCAGGACATTTCCGTGAAGACTTGTTTTATCGTCTTTCGGTTTTTCAGGTGCATCTTCCTTCGCTTCGTGAACGTACCGGTGATATCAGAATTCTTGCAACTGCTTTTGCCAAAAGTTTCTCCGAAAAACTTTCGTATGCCATCAATGAGATGACTCCCGCTTTTCTGGAAGCGCTGGAACAACAGCCGTGGAAAGGGAACATCCGTGAATTGAGAAATGTGATTGAGCGTAGCCTGATTGTGTGTGAAGGGGGGCGACTGGATATTTGTGATCTTCCTTTGGAAATCCAAAACACTCATTATGAATGTTCGGATGATAGTGTAGGCAGTTTTGAGTTGGCCGCAATGGAACGCAGACATATTGCACGTGTTTTGGAATATACAAAGGGGAATAAAACGGAAGCTGCCCGTTTGTTGAAAATCGGACTTACCACCCTGTACCGGAAGATAGAGGAATATAAAATCTAAGCATACATTTTCTTAAGTCCTTTTATGCTGGCTTTGGGATATATAGCATTTCAAAATAGGCAAAAAGGACTTGAGAAACCATACCATAAGGACTATCGGAAATTTTTTGCATCTTCTTCCTCTTTGTCAATCAAAGTTGTGGCACTGCTTTTGATGGCTTGAATAATAGAAGAAGTGAAGCCTTTGTGCTCCAGTTCGTTCAATCCTTTTATAGTGGTTCCGCCCGGAGTGGTTACTTTCTCTATTTCCAGCAATGGATGAGTGTTATGATTCAGAATCAGTTCTGTCGCTCCTTCCATGCTATACGCTGCCATTTGCATGGCATCCTTGCCGGGAATTCCTAGCTCAATCCCTGCCTGCATAACCGCTTGCATATATTTTAAGGCGAAAGCTATTCCGCTGGAGGTTAATGCGGAAGTGGTATCTAGTTGTTTCTCTTGCAGGAACAGGCATTTTCCTCCTTCTTCAAATATCTGTTTTATTAATTGCTGATATTCTTTATCGGTTCCGCGGGAAGCTATCAAAGTGAGGCTGGAACGTTCTGTAATGGCCATATTGGGAACTGCCCGAAAGATAGGCATCTCGGCTTCTGTCAAATGAGCCAGGTGGGAGATACATACTCCGGACACAAGAGATACGAGGATTTGTGTACGCGAGAAACGTAGAGGGGACAATACTTCATCTACTTTCCAGGGATTGATGGCGAGGACGATTACTTCGGCTTCCGATATGGCTTGTTGGTTATCGGTCGTTATGTGTATTGCAGGGAAATGTTCTTGCAGTCTCTCCAGTTTATCAATGTTTGGATTGGAGACAATAATGTCTTTCTCATTGTAAAGATGTCCTTGCGCCAGACAAGTGACGATTGCACTCCCTATGTGTCCGGCTCCTATAATAGCTATTTTCATCTCTTTATTTTTTTATTTGGCTTTCAGATGTCTCTTTTTATCCGGCTTTGAATCAGGCTGCGCACTGACTCTCGAAAAATTGTCTGGATAGCGAACTAATCAGTCTGTTTTTATCTGTGGTATGTACAGATAGTGTGAAACAATGATCGCTTCCTCCATAAGAAATGAGAGATACGGGGATATCTTTGATAGTATCCATAATATGACTTTCTACTTGTGTGCGTTCCCAATGAAGGGAGCCGATGATATGTATTACAGACATATTTTCGTCCATAACCATTTCGGCATATTTATGTAGTTCCCTTTGAATGATTCGCAGGGTGTCCCGGCTGGCTGTCAGCATCATCGAGATGGATACATTGGATGAGGCCATTGAGATGACATTGATTTGATATTTGTTGATAACTTCCAATATCTTACCCATAAACAAATATCCGGGCAATACATTTAATGAGGTAAAACGTACAAAGGTAGCCGAATCCTGTGAGAGGATGGCCTTGACACTGTTGCCTGTGTCATGGGAAGATATATAGAGTCGTTCTGTTGACAGATCGTGTATATCGGTTAGGCGGATAACTATATTGGAGCGTGCCGCAAGGGTGATACAATCTGCGTAGAGCAGGTGTACTCCGCTGTTAATCAGTTGTTCGGCTTCTATGTAAGTTAGTGAATGTTGTTCTCGCAGGCAATTCCGGTTTGCGTAGATATGGTTGATAGGGGTGGATAACAGTATTTCGTCCGCTTTGAATAGGGTGGCAAGCACTGTTGCATAGTAATCATTGCGTTGTTCGCTCATAAAGTCTATTTCACCATACACATTCCTGCAAATGGAAAGTGGGGCGATAAAAATATCCACATTCCGGTTCTCGTCAATGTATTGTTGGATAGATTCCTGAATATATGGGATATCCGGCTTTCTTTCCAGGTTGATCTGTATAAGTTTGCCGGTATCTAATGTTTGGGCACGAAGACCCTGTTGACGTAAGCAATAAGTGAATAAATCACTGGATAATCCGTATACTTCCGCTTTTATCATTTTATCAATCAGTAAATCTGCTTTGTCTTCTACAAGTATATGTATTTTCTTTATACACTCCAGAATCCGGTTTTTAATTTCCTGATTTAAGTGCGAATCTGTAACGAGATGATTGGCAAGGGTATAGCAATATGCTTCGATGGCATTGACTGTGGCATGAGAAGCTTCATCTTCTTCGTGAAACCAACTGATGGAAATAGCCTGTAGCCACTCCTGTAATTGTGCCAATATAGGGACTACAGCTACATAAGGATGTTCTTTCTGAATACAATTGATTACTTGCTTCATTTCATCCTCATCTTTAATTTTCTCGAATTTACAAACTTTCATTGTTATCTGGTTATTTATTGGTTACTACTCTTTTCAAAATGATATGCCTTTTTTCAAAAGAGAAAGATATTTAAGAATCATTCCTTAGCTTTAGAATATGGTATATCTGTATAAATCAATCTGTTAATGTTGCAATCAATGTTTTTAATACATTTCTTTACTATAAGTAATCTGCTAATACCATACCACATTGGGATATGAAAATAAGATTTCTTATCTTTGTTGCGTAATTGATTGATAAACCAGCAATATTCATCCATTTATGAAACTCTGCATATAGCTACGCTCAACGAATAGCATCATTTCTAACAGGGCTATTCAGCTATCCGACAGGCAACTACTCGCCTGCCAAAGAGTTTTATATCCATTTTTATAAATTTACGGAACTGTGTGCTGCTATGATGTGGTATACCGTATCGTGTTATTTTTAAGTTGAGCAATGAATTATACATATAAGCAAATATGGCTCATCAACTTTCCTGTGATGATGAGCATTCTGATGGAACAATTAATCAATATTACCGACGCTATTTTCCTGGGGCATGTGGGAGAAGTCGAACTGGGAGCTTCTGCGCTTGCCGGAATCTATTATTTAGCTGTTTATATGCTGGGCTTCGGATTTAGCATCGGGCTGCAGGTGATGATTGCCCGGAGAAATGGGGAACAACATTATAAAGAGACGGGACGTACATTTTTTCAGGGAGTATATTTCCTGTCGGGGATGGCAGTCATTCTTTGCCTATTGCTCCATTTGGCTTCTCCCTTGATCCTGTGCCGGTTGATAACTTCGGATGAAATTTATCAGGCAGTGATTCATTATCTGGATTGGCGTAGCTTCGGTTTGTTATTCTCATTTCCTTTTTTAGCTTTCCGGTCTTTTCTGGTAGGGATAACAACGACCAAAGCATTGTCCGTGGCAGCTATCATGGCTATCTGTATCAATATTCCTTTTAACTATCTGCTGATATTCAAACTGAATCTGGGTATATCCGGGGCGGCGATGGCTTCTTCTTTGGCAGAGTTCGGAGCTTTTATCGTACTCCTATTATATATGTGGGTGAGGGTAGATAAAGTGAAATATGGGCTGAAGGTCGTTTATGATGGGAAAGTGTTAATAAAGTTGTTGAGGATATCTGTATGGAGTATGCTTCACTCTTTTGTCAGCGTTGCTCCCTGGTTTCTGTTCTTCGTTGCTATTGAGCATCTGGGAAGGACAGAGCTTGCTATTTCCAATATTACTCGTAGTGTTTCTACCGTCTTTTTTGTGATTGTCAACTCTTTTGCATCCACTACTGGTTCATTAGTCAGCAATCTAATTGGGGCGGGGCAGGGGAAGGAACTTTTTCCCGTTTGCCATAAAGTTCTTAGGTTGGGTTATGCCGTGGGGGGGCCATTGATAGTTATGGCTCTTTGGGGTAACCAATGGGTTATCGGATTTTATACGAATAACGATAATCTGGTGAGACTAGCTTTCTATCCTTTTATAGTTATGCTGTTGAATTATGCTTTTGCACTGCCCGGATATGTTTATATCAATGCTGTTACCGGTACAGGAAAGACGAAGCTCGCCTTTATCTTCCAGTTAATCACCATTCTTGTATATTTGATTTATCTGTATCTGTTAAGTGAATGTTTTCATGCTTCTCTGACTGTGTATATGACGGCAGAATATTTGTTTGTTATTTTATTAGGGATACAATCTATCATTTACTTAAAGAGGAAATCCAACTAGAATATGTATTTTTGTACTTTCAATACTTGATACTTTCTCGAAATGACTGAAGATATAAAGAATAAACTTTTAATGTGTGCGGAGATGTATCATCGCGCAGACTTTATACAAAGCGATCCGGTGCAGTTTCCCCATCGTTATACGCTGAAACAGGATATCGAAGTCAGCGGTTTGCTGACGGCGATTATGAGTTTTGGCAATCGCAAACAGATCTTGAAGAAAGCGGACGAATTGCACGGGCTAATGGGAGATTCGCCTTATCAGTATGTATTGTCCTGCCAGTGGGAGAAGGATTTTCCTTCAGGAGCAACCAATAGCTTTTATCGGATGTTGTCGTATGCTGATTTTTATGGATACTTTCGGCGATTATATATAGCTTATACACAGTTTGAAAGTCTGGAGGAAGCTTTGATGTTATATCCCGGAATACCAATGGAAAAGTTATGTGCATTTCTTGAAGTTTCTGCCAAAAGTCCTCAAAAGAAACTGAATATGTTTTTGCGTTGGATGATTCGTCGGGATTCGGAGGTCGATTTGGGGATTTGGGAAAGTTTTGATCGCAGAGATTTGATTGTTCCTTTAGATACACATGTATGCCGGGTAGCACATTATTTCAAGTTGACGGATACGGAAACTTTTTCTTTGAAAAATGCCCGTCAGATAACGGCAGCATTGGCTACAGTCTTTCCGGATGATCCTTGTCTGGGCGATTTTGCTCTGTTCGGCTTGGGGGTGAATGGGGAGATTTAAATAGATAAACTAATAGTACTGATTTTTCCGGCTATTATCGAAAATATAGTGTTTTCTTAAGTTATTTCGATTATAACCGGAAAAGTCGATATTAAACCAACTTTATTCGATTATAATCGAAAAACTGGAGAACTGTTAGAACGTTGTTATCTTGTTTGTGAAATCCCTCCAACCATTTGCGTTCTTATATTTTTCCACAGATTCGGCAGGAACACGAATGACGGTAATATCATCCGGAAATCCGTACCATACTTTTTCAAATACCTGCGGAGGTGTTGTCCCTTCTACCTTTACTTCTTTAATACCTGTATTATTGAAAGCCGAAAAATTAATCTGTGTGACGTTTGCCGGAATGGTTAATTGGGTCACTTTCCTATTACCACCCAGTAATCCCTGTCCCAATATCCGAATACTTTCAGGTATTTCGAAGCGAGCCAATTTCGGACATCCTTCAAGACAATAGGGGTGGATCATAGCTTCGGGGTCATCATTGAAAGTACTCCCGTAGGTGGTCACTTCCGCCAATTCCGGGCAGTAATAAAAGGCTCTTTGCGCCATGGTTGTAACGCCGTTCGGTAACTTCACGGTTGTAACGCTACTTTCCCGGAATGCTTCCAATCCGATTGTTTTTACATTTTCCGGAATCTCAATCGTTTTCAGTTGAGATGTCTTAAGGAATGCCTGTGCTCCGATTTCTTTCAGTGTCGCAGGCAGCAGCACTTCTTCAACGCCCGCATATACAAAAGTGCTGGCGGGAAGTTTGGTGAGTTTCGTTTGGCTTAAATCTGCTTTTTTCAAATTCCGGCAATAGTAGAAAATGTTTTCCTCCATCTGTTCCAGGCTTGATGGAAATACTATTTCCTGAATGGCCGAATTGAAGAAAGCCATATCTCCAATCGATTTTAGTCCTTCATTGAGTACTACCTTTGCTGTTTGGCTGTTGCTGAAGGCAGCTTTCGGGATTGATCTCACGCTATTGGGAAGTATGATTTCATTGTATCCTTTCAATATTTCCGTCAATACTCCGTTTTCTATACGGACGGGTGAAACCTGAACAGAAAAGCTTTTCTGTTTTCCTTCCAGTGTGATGGTTACTTCTTGTTTTTCGACAGGCGTGGATGAAGAGAAACCGCTGATCTGTTCCGGGGTAACCTTTACGGGGCGTTGTTTCCCGTCATCATACTTGCCTGTCACGTTAAGGCCGGTTAAGTCTATATTCTCTCCTAATGCATAAATTGTTTTTGCGGGCAATTGTTCTATGGAGAAATCTTCAAGTGAAGCCCCTATGGGTTCAACAGGATTTGCTGCCGAAGGTGAATCTTTCCTGTATTCGTCATTTTCGGTGCTGCAACTTAGTAATATTGTTCCCAAAAACATTTGCAGGCAAAGTGCTGTAATTATATAAAGTCTAGTTTGCTTCATGTGATAAAGGCTTAGTTAGGGAATTGGGTTAAACGTATTTCTACTTTTACGGCTTTTCCGGCTTCTACGGTTTTGCCGGAAGACCATATCTGATAGTTGTTAGGGCCGCCCCCTTCTTGTACCACGAATGTCAGGAACCGTTGCGACTGCGTTGCAAACCATTCCTCTCGTGGCAGTACAAAGGTGGCCATACCACTTTCATTTGTCTGTATGATTGCAGTTGGCAAAGTTAAATTATCTTTTTCAAAAACCTTATAATCCTTTTCATTATACATTTTTACGGGAACGCCCGTTGCAATTTTTCCATTCTCATCATAAACGGATACCACTACTTTTGCTTCTTTCATTTCTTCGTTTCCTTTTTCGCATGCTACCATGAAAAGCATGGCGCTTAATAGAATAACAATCTTCTTCATAATCTTTTCTTTTTTCTAATTTTTCGAATGCAAAAGTAATAAGATTGCATCAAATTCGGGTTGTGATGCAATCTCGCAAATCTAACACTTTGATTTAAAGTATATTGATATTCAATGGATTATGAAAGATGTATTCTAAGATTTCTAACACAGGTCTAACACCTATCCGAAAAGTGCTAAAAACAACTCTTTATTGGCCGTTTCTGCCGATTTGATACGTGATTTGAGCCGTGACTTGCGAGCATATACATTAGCTACCGTATCTTTCATAAACAAACTGATTACTTGTGGAGAGAAACCTACAAAAATATAACAAAGCAGTCGTATGTCAGCTTCTTTCATTGACGAAAATTCATTCCGCAACTTCTCCATTGCATTATCATGGCAGGTATTTACGATAAGTTCCAGTTCTTGCAACATTGCATTGTTCTCTGCAAAATCGGTGATAATCTGTTTCACTTCGTGGAACATGGCTGCTTGTTGCGATGCGGTATTCTCACGTTCATAGTAAGTCTTTCCCAGTTTGTCAATGATGTCGAATCGTGAAGCTATCAAACCTTTTAAATGGCTTTCTGCATTGCGCTGTCCTTCCATATGTTCTGTCAGAGTTTTGTATTGGGCGTTGGCTTCTTCCGCCAATAGCAGGTAGCGGTCGGTACGTTCGCGTTGCAGGCGCAGACGTTGACGGATGATGTAGTATGCTACCCCTATTATTAGAAAAATTACGCTTGCTATGGTAATCTCCCAGGTAGTACGGTTCTTCATCCGGTATTCGGCAAATTTGGAGCGTTCCTTGAAATAGTCACGTTCCACCATACCGGCGGAGAATTGCATATTTGAACGTGTCAGCGAGTCAGTCAGATAGATATAATGGTGTATCTTCTCTGTCGCTTTCTCGAAGTTTCTGGCCTGCGCTTCAATCCGATAAGCGGTGTATTGCAGGTCTGCCATGTCACGTATATCGGTGGAATGTGTTTCTGCAAGTGCCAGATAGTAGCGTGCGCTGTCTATACGGTTTTTTAGTAGATTCACATCTACTAATGTATGGTATCCGTATAACGTATCTTGCCGGGCAGAGAGTTCGATGCGTTGCAGTAGGTCATGAGGAATTTGTTTCTTGCCTGACACCACATAGAGAGAAGTAAGATTGGTGAGACTGGCTTTGGCTAACTTATTGTACTTGTGCTCATCAGCCAAATCGAGTGCGGCAGAATAGAGTCGCATGGCTTTCTCCATATCTTTTGAATTGAAAGTTGCGGCTGCCATATCGAGAGTTGCCTCTGTTTCTTCACGAGTGTTATCAGTCTGCCGGAAGTTATTGCGAGCTTCACGAAAATAATGATAAGCCCGGCTATAGTTCATTTGGTCATAATACACTTCACCGATTTGACTGTATAAAAGTCCTGCATAATAAGGCTCATTGGTATCTTTCAGTTTCTCTTCAATTTCTAGGAAAAGACGTAACGCTCCCGGTTTGTCTCCTGCGCGCAGTTTAACCCGTCCCCAATAATAGAGAGTTTTGCATTGGCGGCGTAAATCTTTGGGATGATGTTTATAATGGCTCCAAGCCTGGCGAATGAGCGAATCATTGGTTACTTTGATGTGATTTTTGTCTAAAGCCTCTGAATAAAGCAACGCATACCTGGCTTGTTCAGCCTGGCCGCCTTCCGATTTGAGTTGTTGTAATATTGTTAAGGCACTATCCGGCTTATTTTGTAACAGTGCTTCCGCCTCATCAAGCCGGGAAATCTGTTCTCTGTTATAACATCCTGTAAAAAAGAGAATTGCTAATAGTTTGAGTATAATTCTGCATTTCATGCTGTGAATGTAGTGAAAATATCGCGAATTTAGTTAAAGGCGTCCATAAATATTTCGGTGCTTGTTTTGAGAGTATGGGGATTGAAGAGATAATGAGTGCATTCTTTGTGTTTAATATTATAATTCATGGATGATAATTTTTATCTTTGCATTAGGAATCATTTATCTTTTGCATTTAAATTTTATTGAGGTATGGTAGATGTTTTAACAAAAGAGCAACGGCGGAAGTGTATGTCGAATATTCGTAGTAAAAATACGAAGCCGGAGATTCTTGTGCGGAAATATCTATTTTTCCAAGGTATTCGTTTTCGTGTTAATGTGAAAAAGTTGCCAGGAACTCCTGATATTGTGTTAAGAAAGTATAGAACAGTGATCTTTGTAAATGGCTGTTTCTGGCATGGACATGAAGGGTGTAAATATTATGTTTTGCCGAAGACCAATACAGAATTCTGGAAAGAAAAAATAGAAAGGAATAAAGAACGAGATTTGAAAGAACGAATGCAACTCCGAAATATGGGATGGCATGTTATCTTGTTATGGGAATGTCAATTGAAAAGTAAAGTCCGGGAACAAAATTTGAAAGGGTTAGTATATACTTTGAATAAGATAGTATTAGAAAACTATAATGCAAATTATACTTGTCTAGAAACTTTTCTTTGAATGACTATTAGGGGAAGAAAAAGGATATAGTGAAGAGTAAATGCTCTGCGCGAATATAAACTCTTCATTGCAAATTCTTCTCATAGTTTTCTATTTACACAAGATTGTGGACAGTGTCTGAAAAATTATTCTTCTGTGAAACCGTGTTGTTTTAATGTTTTGAGATTTTGTTTACATCCCCATGCTAGACGATCATTTAAAGTTTTTTTTCCTGAAATAATTTCATTCATAACATTCCATTGCCAATCTTTAAGAATACGGCGATGTTTATCCCAAGCAACCATTTTTTGTATTAACTCAATGGTTATTCCGTGGTCTGCACTTGTACTGTCTTTTACAGTTGTTGACAGGTCTGTTTTTTGCTCCTCTGTGAGTTCATCAGCTTCTGCAAGCAGCTCAATATTATTCGTACAAACAATTTCGTAAATAGTCATAGCTTTCTTACGATTATTATCTGTAATTTTTCTATTGAATTTTATAGTATTTGCCATATCAAAACCCGCGAAAGATTGTTGACTCGTGGTTAGATAGCCTGTATCTTTTCCCCATTCTTCAATTTTTTTCCAGAGAGCGTATGGAATTGAACGCAATAATGCAGTTTCATATTCTTTTTGAATTGAATCAATATCTAAATTGTCAGCGGCTGACTTACGTTTTTTTAGTTGTTCATCTGTTGCAAAATCAGCCTTAATACTATTAATATCAATATTCCATTGTTGTTGTTTTATAGTTTCCCAACAATCTTCTTTTTTTGCCCATTCAATATAATGGGAACTTGGTGAGTTATGCAAAATGAATTCATTAAGTTGTTTCATTAATGAATAGAGTGCTGCTGACAACTCATCAGAGATCTTTTGATTTTTCCATATTTTTTCTAAATTAAGCTTATAATCAGTGAGGTAACCAAACAGTGAAATAGCATATGGTACAACTGCATTACGCATTTCACCAATGTTATTGGGTTTGATGCCATACAGTTTCTCTGCTTCCCGAAATAATATAAATTTGGCAATGACATCTTCAAAATATATTCCTGTAACTTTTTTAGGCAAGTTGTAGTTTATGAATTGGGCATAATTCTTTTCATTTCCGCGAACAACAATATGTGGACCGATAGTTAGTTTTTTGCCTTCTTGAATTTCCCCATAAGAATTGACGAATTTTGCTAAATCTGTCTTTTTGAACATCTGCTTCTTGGGATATTTTAAATCAAATTGTTTAGCTCGGGAAGGGGTAAATCCATCACGTAAGCGCATGTTTTTATATTGTCCATTAGCTCGTTCAAAAAACCAGATTGTTGGAATATTACGTTGTGGAGTAATGGGCGAGAATGAACGGCGTGATATTTTTTCCAATTCAATAAGTATTGGATTATTGGCCGAAAAATCTGCATTATTAACTTTGTTTTGAGTATTGGCATATTGGGAAATACGCGATACAATCTCACTGTAAGAATCAGCTTTTTTGATGACAGATATTTTCATTTGTACGAAAATATTTGAAATGTCAGCTTTGTCTTTATCCCAAGTATGATAAATGGAGGCGGTTGTTTGCCCACCATTTACAATTTGTAAGTTGCTGATTCTTTTTACATAATGCCCAGTCTCGTCAAGTTCTATGTTGTCAGCTGTTGCAGAGATTCCATTATTATAAGCTAAGAACATATGTGATTCTTCGTTAATGGTTTTTCGTATTCCTCTGTTTATTTTTCCAGTGAATTGTAGAAAGGAACGTACATTTTGTTCTAATAATCGAGCACCAAATTGTTTGTATAGCATTGCTAATCCTTGTCCTGGCATTATAGCAATGTATGATTCATAATCACTATTATCAATAGGAGCTTTCAAACAAGGAATTTTGATTTGCTGTTCATCAAAATCCAGTTCAATAGATATATGAGATTTTTCAGATATCGCGTATAAGCGGTTAATATCAAAGATATTGTAATAAATGTCTTGTCCGGCAACCTTTTCTTGTTTAGGGATATCGCCGTTGTAGGTACCGTTGGTGAGAATTATTGCATTGACCCGTACAAGTGTTTCTCTTATTTCTGGAAGTTTAGCTAAATCATATGCAAATTGAAAAATAGGTGATGATTCATCAATATCTTTAGCATATTCATTGTAAAATGCTTTTCGGAAAAAGTTTGTAATGCGTTTGGCCGCTCTATCTATTTCTTCTTTTGTAATTTTTTGTGGTACTTCTGTATTCTGAAAAATAGAAATAAATAAATCTATCGTTTCATAATTGTCAGACATTGCATAACCATTAATTTTGTGTTGCCCTTTAGTTCCTAGTTCTTTCTCATCATATGCAAATGTGGCATTTTCGGTTTCACCAGCTTCTGCAAGCATTTCTAATGCAATCTGTGTAAATAGCTGCTCTTGGCTTGCTCCATTTTCAGCAGTGTCTTGCATTGTTCGAATCTCTTGTAATAAGGATAAGTAGTATTTATTTATTTCGCTCATAAGATACTTATTTTGTCAAATACAGTATTTTCAGAAATTAAATAATCCATGCATTGTGAAAGTATAATTGAATACTTGATATCACCTATGCCATTACGGATCTCTTGTTCTTTGATACGTGGAAAATCTCCGTCTATTTTGTAGTAGTTTTCATTGCGAATTTGATAACATTTTTCTTCATATAGGTACTTATGTCTATCAAAGTATCCTGCTTCTAGAAGTTTATTGTTAAATAAGTTTTGGGCAGAAATATTGTCTTGCAACACCTTTCTAATAGTATCGATTTTACTATTTAGACTTTCACCGTTCTTTTTGGCTACTTCAACTGATAAGTGAAATAGAAATAAATTTCTTAATAATGTCTCGTCTAATTGTCTTTCATTGCTAATATTAACTTTCTGATGATTGTTGCCAGATGTGGTTTTTACTTCAATCGCCCAGTCATTGTACTGAAAGTCGCGTATTTCCTTATCTGTTCCTACCCAAGCGTTGAGAGCTGCAATAGCGTTTTGCCTGATGATAATCTTTTGTAAAAAATGTAATTCACCATAAAGCCCTTGTTGCTCTGATGATGTTAAACCTTCACCTTTCAACTTTTCGAAAAGTGCTTGCCATTTTTCTAATTGATTAATGATCGTTTTTGCGATTTGTTTTTCAGAATGTAATGATAAAACTGATTGTATCATATTTTCACACATGACTGCGAAAATATCGCGGCTTTGGTAATGTAATAACTTTATGATAAGTAGCTTGTTGCATGGGAATGATTTATCATGCATTAAGACAATTTGTAGATCACGCAAATTAGAGAAAGAGGAAATATCAATATGTGTATGTTCATTGAATGATAAAGCAATTCCACAATGTCTTTCTGGATTTTGAAAAATAGCATAAATAAATAATTCAGAATCATTTGTATATAATCGCTTTAACAATCCGATTTCGTTGGATTGTTCAATATTCTCCCATATTTCCAATATATTATTCATTGTCTTCTAAGTTATCATTGTTATCATCAAAATCAATTTCAGATTGATAATATTCATTTGCTAAAGAGGTATTTATCGCAAATTCTACAGTATGCTGTGTATTACTTTTGGGAAAAACAATAGCAAAACCAATTATTACATCATCGTTTTCCTGAAAAATAGTTATACTATTTTCATCTTTTGGATTTGCACCTAAAGGATCAAGCGGATAGATAATCAATAATGGATTATTTACATCACGGGATAATTCTCGAACAAGTTTAGGTTTTGGATAGTTCTTTTTCCAGTCTTTGTCTTGTTTTGATGCGAGCCAGGCATCAGATAAATCGGCATTATCCAAATCAATGAATTCATCTGTTTGCTTTCCGATAATATGATTCTTCTTAATTATATAAGTCTCGGTGTCTCCTGCTGTGTTTCGAATAAAACAACCTGCACTGACTTTATTTGATACTGTAAAATGTTTTGATGCGTTGGCCTTGTTCATTAAAGCAACACTCCATGCTCCGAGTTCCCCAGCTTGATTGAGTTTGCGAATAAAATTGCTGATTAATGTTAAATCTACTTTAGTAAGTTGTGGGGGGACTGTAAACTCTGAAAAGAATTTTAGAACATCTATGGGAGAGACTTTTAACCAGAGATAGTCATTGCTGCCTTTTATAAGAGGAATTCCCAACTTTGAAAGGAAATCTTGTGTTGCGACTAGGTTCTTGTGGATTACCCCTTTGTCGGTTGGAAGTTGATAAGTTTCAACTAAACGGCCAGACCATGATACTTGTATTCTATCTACATTGCGCATTTTTGTGATTGCTGTAATTTGTAATTGGCCTGGATGAGTACGTACTTTCAAAGCATATTTTTCTGGTGTAGCTTTTGCATTCCACATTGCGTCAAATTCCTCTCGTAAATCTTCACTTGCCATTGTAATGTGTCTGAACCATTCGTTGAGCTCACTGCTTGTGAATAAACGGCATAAATCAACATATCCGGGACGATAGCCAAACCAACGTCCCATTTGCATGAGAGTGTCGTACATTTTTGAGGCGCGTAAAAAGTAGCTTACTGATAGTCCTTCCAAAGTTAATCCTCGAGAAAGTTTGTCACCACCAATGGCTATTACTGAAATTCCTGTTTTTTCATTTTCGTAATACTCCAAGGTGTCAGCAGATTGACCGTTGATTGACATTATTTTGATTTTCTGTACAGCTTTATACAAGTTAGGTTTTATATCTTCCCAACTATGTATTTTTATTTTGCTGTCAATGTCTTTAAACGAAGAGTTTAGTATATTCTGTGTTGTAGTACAATATGAAATATAGTTTTCCGTATCAACTTCAAAAATATCTCGAAATTGTTTTAGGACGCCTTTGTCCTCTTGTTCAATACCTCGTTTGTAGTATAGAAATAAATTATTAATAATTTCTTTAAGTGAATTTTGCCAATTTAAATAACGGGAAACATGAATGAGCATTGAATTGTGTTTGTCTGCTTGTCCTCGTGCAATGCGAATGGCGCAAGTTACAATAAAACACTTTATAGCTGTTTGTAATGATATAGGTAGTGATGTTGGTGGTTCATCATCTTTCTTATGACTATCGGGAAAAAAGCTTTGATAATCATTTATTTTACGAACAATAGGTAATAAATCGTCGTTTGTATCATTTACTTCTAATGAGGTTCCAAAAATCTTTTCAGCGCCTATATAATTACTTGGTGCAGGTAGATTTATAATAAAATCCCGCGGGAATAGGTCATCTTTGTCAAGTGGAATAAAGATGTTGGCAAATGGGGTGGCTGTGTAGCCAACATATCCAAAGCGATAGAAATGTCCGGCGATTTTTCGTATCCATCCATTGATTGCTGTTGGTGCTTCATCTGCTTTTTTGGTGTTGATTGAGGCGTTATCGGCCTCGTCATCGATTATAAGTAAAGATTTATTTGTGATTCTTTTTTCACCGTTAATTTCTTGCGTTTGTGAAAGCAACCAAGTATTAAGACGTTTTAGTACAGTTGTATTTTTCTTTACAACAAGTAACAATGGAGTTTGAATATCAAAACTAATTCCCAAACTGTCAGCCAATGACTTTTTAAAATCAGATTTTATTGTGGTTATGGAAATGGCTGTATTATTATTGTCTAATACACCAACACCAATTCTGTTTGTACCGTTTGTTTGCCATGCTCTTTCGTGTGCTGTATCAAATCCTAAAAAGTCTTCATCTAATCGGTGTTGTGTTTGGCTGCGTAGATTGTTGTGCATACCTGCTAAAACGATGATAAGATTAAAACCTGCATCAGCTGCTTTGCATATCAGTCCTGTGTAATTAGCAGTTTTGCCAGATTGTACTTGTCCGACTACAAGTCCTTTTTTGTCTATACCTTTTACATTATGAATCGTTGGATCGTAAAGCTTGTCCAAAATGTCATCGGTAAGACGATCTATTTCATTAATAACTTTAGGAGCAAAATTTTTACTATTTTGTAGATAGGTAATATATCTGTTCCAAAATTTCCAATCACTATTTTGATGATTTGCTTTAAAATCTAGTAGCCATGGGGTATTTCGTTCATTGTCAAAAAGCATTTTGTATTCTTCTTGTCTGACATTATACAACTTCAATAATTCAATATGCAGTTGCTTTTTATCTATTGTCGGATAACACATAGCACTTCTTTCTATGGCAATGTTAATTTCTTCATCAGTTGCACTTGACTTTTCGCCAATGTTAGCACGGGAGTTTTTAAATGCTTTTTCTTGGCAATATTGATACAAATACTCTTTTAATTGTTGTGTATTTGTTGAAGGGAATTCAATTAAGCACTGTTCGATAATTTTGTTTATTGTTTCTGCATGGATAATAATCTGTTTGCTTAAACAATTCTCACAATATTTTTTTGCACTTTCATTCATATGAGTCTACAATTTCTATGAGTTCAGGAAAATTATTAAATGGTTCCATGCTGGCAAGTATAAGTTTAACTTGCTCAACATTCTTGCCTGTGGCTATTTGAGTTTTATAAATTTGTTTAATCATGAGTTTTACGACTTCTAAATTTGTTTCCTCAAATGGCTCTGTATTTACGCCTTGTTCCGATTCACGAATGAAGACAGATTTGGTCGGTATGGTTTCTTCCACAAAACGTAAAAGATATTCTATAGCTTTATCTGGTTCTATTTTTGCTAATCGTTTGAATTCGGCAATCATTAGATGATCTCGATTGATAATGAATGAGTATTTCTTTCCTTGCTTTTTTTCGAGCCAAAGTGGTTGAAATTCTTGCTGTTTCCTTATTGTAAGAATTTTACCTCTATGCCGAAAAACTTCTACACCACGATTACGGACTTCAAGAGCGTATTTTTTTATTTGTTCTCGGCATGTAAATGGTGGACGCGCTGTCGATTTTTTTATGTCAATTTGCCAATCTGTGTCTAATTTGTTGGGCAGGTCAATTTGAATACGTACTAATTTGTAATGTTCTTCTTTACGGAAAAGTCCTAACCAATCCCCTGCTAATATGAGTCGCTTGCCACGATATACATAAAATCCTTGTTGGTTAGTCCATCCGTTTATACCTTCGGCTGTTTTGTATATTTCTTCTGTAAGGTGACATTTATGTGGTAGAACATATCCTTTCATTTTGGCTTCATTGAAATGCTCTTCAGGAAATGCTTGCGTAGCTTTTTCTGTTAATAGAAAAGGATTCCATGGCTTAATCTCATGCCCCCAACAAAAGAGTTTTATATTCTTTTCTTCTATGAATCTATGAAAAGTCATAGACAAGTGCTGTCTGACTTTTTCCATTTGCTCTAAAAACTTGCCTTTTGCAATTTCATTAGAATTTAATGTGTTTGTAGGAATGATACGGTCTAAATCTGTCCATATGACAAGGGTGCCGGATTTTAATTCATCAAGTGCGTGTAAAAATATGTCTGGAATTGGATAGCGAATAAGTTCCCATTTATTCGTTTGATTTACATAATTCAAATCCCAAATCCAATAAATAGGAGCAAAACCTGCTTTTTTGCTAAGAACAATTAATTTTTGGCATTGTGAAAATGAAGCTGTTTTCAATCCCAGACCGAAACGTCCTAAGTCTTTTTCTGATCGTTCATCCATTGGATTTTTTGCACCAGGCTTCATTGCTTGTACAAGTTCTTCATGATTCATTCCACAACCATCATCTAATATTGTAATGAAAGAATTACCACCTTGCCATTCGGAATTAAACCATATGTTTTGGGCATTTGCTGAAATGGAATTGTCTATAATATCAGCAACTGCTGCTTCCAAATTGTAGCCGATTGCCCGAAAGGTAAGTATCATTGAGGAGGCACATGGCTCTGCTACTGTAGTATCTGTAATATTATAGTTCATAAGTAAATTGCTCTTTAATTTTATTAGCAATTTTTTCTGCTAAAATTACTGGGACTGCATTGCCTATTTGTTTGAAAGCAGCTGTTCTACTCCCCTCAAAATAATAATCATCAGGAAACGATTGTATTCGTGCAGCTTCCCGAACAGTAATTGAACGTATTTGTTTTAGTGACGGATAAATGTAATAATGTCCGTCCATTGCAATATGTGCAACAACGGTATGACAACACCCCTCATGGTTAACTACTTGAAAGCGATTAAGAAAGGCTTGTTTATTATTATGCTTTTGTAATTCAGGAGGTAAATCAGCATAATTAAGTCGTGCTTTTTTTTCTAACCATAATTTTATTGCTCGTTTGTAAATTTCCAGATCAATAAGATTATGGGGCCTGGCAATATGCTGCGTAGTGAAATCTAAGCTATTACGGACTTTAGATTGTTGTAAATATCCTGTAGCCGGAGCTACATATTGAACGATATCTGTTAAACTACCTTCTCCTTGCTGTCTTTCGGGTAAATCAGAAAATAAATCGGGTAAAATCTTATATGGATTTTCTTCTTTTTCTAATTCTGGATATTTTAAATTTAATTCTTTTCTCCATCCTACAATAATAACTCTTTCACGATTCTGGAGAACTCCGTAATCGGATGCCTTCAATTTTTTCAGTTCTATTTTATATCCTGCTTTGTCTATACCTTTCAAGATGTTTTCTAAATGAATTCCATTTTGTGCAGATAAAATGCCTGGAACATTTTCGAATACAAACATTTTAGGTTCATATCGTTTTAGAAATTGTAAATAGTATTTATATAAGAAGTTTCGTGGATCTTTTTTCATGTTTTTAGGATCACGGGCGCGTCCAACAATTGAATAGGCTTGACAAGGAGGCCCACCAATGATAAAATCTACTTGCTTATTACCTTTTAATTTATCAACCTTTATGAAAATGTCGGCTAATGTTTCGTCCGATATTTCTTCATTGATAACCGAGTCGATAACCTCGTCGGGAACTTTTTCCCAGAGCTTTTGTCCGCTTTCTCCTTCTTGTTTTTCTTTTAGATACTTAATATATTCTTCAAGTCTGTTATGCTGTTTTAGGTAATGGTAAGCCATTCTTGAACGTAGAGTATCACAAGCATATTTATTCATTTCGATATGGGCAATAGGAGTAAACCCGGCCCGGATAAATCCTTCAGACAAGCCACCTGCGCCAGCAAACAAATCTATAAAATTAAAAGTATATGCCATATCTGTTTTTTCTAAGTATAATATTCTATATGCATTTATATTACCTTCTGTATCATATTATATTTGTAGTGATATATAAGGTTGATGATGCGATTCTATAGCATTAGTCATTTAATATTGCAAAGTTATAAGATAATCTTCAAACATGCGAATAAATTTGTCTAAAATGCATAGATGAATTGTTTACCTTAATGAGAGTGTTTTTTTATTATAGAGTTGATGATAGGTTTCGAGTATAGAAGCATGAATTCACTATATGAAGTCATTCATGATAAGGTGGGCTTACGATGATATGTAGTCTGGCTGTCATCTGATCTACGCAAATAATTCTTATAAGTAGCTCCTGTTCTGTTATAGCGCCATTCGTTCCTTGACAAGATTGGGTATATATCTATTTTTTTCATATATATCACCTAATCCGAGTTTGGGGTATATCATTCCACCAACTCCGGGTAATACACTTCCTTGCGCATCTTTGGATGTATCGATAGCAAATGTCAGAAATTCGAATTTATTGCTTATAGATTCAGGAAACTCTTTTTGCAAGTTCTTTTGAGCATCCTTATACATTACTGGAGATAATATATAAATATTAAGCGGGTTCATTTTTTCCACCAATCTGGTTAGTTGTGTTTTTACCACACAGGAACTGCTTATAATTGATTTTACAACAATTAGAGTTTGACACTCTTCAATCGGCTCTATATAAGATTTTACAATCGGACTATATTCCAATTTTGTTGTTTCATCCAAAGTGATTCTCTGATTCCAAAAAACGGCTAATGCAACATTTTTCTGTGAAATAGAGCTTAAAACACCTTGTGCCAACCAGTCAGCATCTTCTGATGCACATGCCAGCATGGTATTTCCATACCTGCTATGTTTCTTTTCATCCAGCAAAGCTCCTAGTGCTTTGCCTAGTTTGTAGAAGGTATTACGATAAATTTCAATTGAGGTATTGGGATTGGATAAGATATGCATCAATTGAATAATATCTCTGTTCTTTTCGTATGTTATATTGGTATAAGTTCTCATATTCATTCTATTTCAACTTAATAATTCCATTAAATCCCAAATATTTGCAGGATTGGCTTTCTGTAACTTTTGTTCAATTTCGCTTGTCCAGACAACCTCTCCATTCATGTTGTGATAGTTCCAGTATACAGTAGTCCCTTTTTCAAGAAAACTGATTCCAAACTGATTTAGGAGAATCTTGCATTCTTCTGATATTTCAACGTTTGGATATGTTTTTATGTTCACATACCCTTTACCTATTGAATGTACAATATCCAAAATCTGTTGTAGAGATACACTTTCTTGTTCAACAGAATTCCATGCTCCTAAAATAGCAGCTGCAATTCCAAATAATTCATCATTTTCTGCTTGTTGTGATACTGTTATTTGCTGGATTGCTTCCTTAAATATAGGATGTGATAGAATTAATTGGTTGATACTAGAACAAGAAGGAAAATATTCTGATGTTGTATACGAACTAATTTCAGAAGGAACAGTAGATACTGAACTATTAGGATTTGAATAAATTAGTTTCAGTTTGAACTTCTCGTTTCTTTCTGACGAAATCTCTGTTTGTCTTTTAAAATCATATTTTAACTTACTAGTTTCCCATGTTAAATCTTTCACATCTTTTAGTTGATGATAGGTTTTATGAGCATTAGGTTCTTCAATAAAAAGATCATCAACAAAGGCGTCATGTAGTTGTGTCGTTAGGTGGACGTTACTTAATTGGGTAATATATTGATTCATAAATGAAACAATTTGGTAAGTTGCGTAGTAGCTTTCATAGATAGCTCCTTTGCTATTATTTTTCCCACCTTTGTGTTTATTCTTCAGATATTTCTTTTCTTTCTGGGTAATAGGCATATATTTCTTTTTCTGTTATTTCTTTAAAACGATCTATTTTAATACCATTTCGTACTATCTTATCAAAAAACATAGTTTTAGGACGGACCCATATTTCATGCTTACCATATAATGCCTGATAAACAACCATCTCCTCAAGTGTCTCACTATGCTGGGCAATACCCAGCATTTTATATAGTCCACCTTTAAAATGAATGAAATATCGTTCTTTTTCCATAATACTACCATTGTTCTTATGCAGGTATAAAAGTAGTAAATTCTTAGATAATAAGAGCCGGTTGTTTCTGATATTTTTTTTTTTAACGTTGTATAACCTGTCGTTGTTAAATGATATCGCTATTAAATAAGGTATGATTTCTTCGTAGCGTCATTTTTTCATTTTCTTTCTCCACCTCTGAAACCCTCTCATCAAACTTTCCTCTTCCACCGACTCCGCCATATCATACTTTACCACAAACTCATGCATCGACTTTATATACATCACCCCATTTTTGAACTTATTCTCCAACAGGAATGAATAAAGCTCTGCTTTCATTTCCACCTCAATTTCCTTTTCAATAATAAAGATACTGTCCTGACTGAAATAATTGTAGATTTCCGGGTTCTTGCCCTGCCTTGGGCTAGGAAGAACAAAAGTGATATTTCCTGTCTCTTTCCAAGAGACGCCTTGCGGATGAGGAACGGATAATTGATGCAGGAAGTGATAAATGGGAGTGAGGTGGGAGAGGTGGATTGGAATGGGGAGCCTTGACGGTGGATTGTTATGCGATAGAAGTTCTAAACTTTGTCCGTACCGGACATACATATACCTCGCCAGATATGGCTTGATGGCAAACGTGACTGTAACCATGGGATTTGAATTTTGAATTGTTGAAATTTGTTGTATACTGATTGCCGCTTCGTGCGGCAGATTCCGTCGTGTTTGTTGGAAAAAATCCCATGGGTTACGGGGACGGAATTCTAATTCAGTAAGAAGTTGAAATTCAAATGGTTACAAATGCCGGTTTTTCCTTTAAAACCAACGGACCGTTCCTTTAAAAGGAACGACCCGTTGCACACCGAGGAATGACCTCTTCCTTTTAAAGGAACGGACGGCTCCCTAAAATCCATAGTGCAAAGCTATGCCTAATATTCTAATTTTTCAAAAGGAAGAATAGCGGTAATCTTTATATTATGTAATGAAATATCATAAATGGTATACATATCTAATTTATGCGTATGTATATTGGAAATATGTAATAAAAATATACTAATTGCTAGAACGTGTATTTTAACTATATTTATCAGATAACTATTCTTAAAGTGGAAAAACTTTTTATTCCATTTCTTGTTTCTTGCGTAACAGGCGGAAAAATAGTTCTGATAAGTAAGGTGAACTTCGTACTTTTACGTCTCAAACAAAAAAAGCAAGATATGATAACATCAGTGAAACTTATGCTGAATAAGAGCAGGATATTGAATAATGGCAGTTATCCTTTAGTATTTCAGGTGATCCACAATCGGAGAAAAAAGTTACTGTATACAGGCTACCGGGTGAAAGAGGAAGTGTTTGACGAGCTGGAAGGGAAGATTATGAATGGCGTAAGTTCTACTTTTACGGCTACAGAGGTCGTGAAAATGAACCGCGAGCTACGGAAGATGCGGAATCGGATTGATACACGGATCAGGCAGCTTGAGCGGACAAGGGAAGAATTTACAGTGGAGGATATTCTGGCTCAAAATGCTTTTGGTACAGGAAAACCACAGTTTTATTTATTGCGATATATCAATGCGCAGATTGAGCGTAAGCAGGAACTGAAGAAAGTGGGGATGGCTGCGGCCTACAAGAGCACCCGTTCGTCGTTGGCAAAATTTATAGGTCGCCCTGATGTGCGGATGTCAGAGGTTGATTTGGCGTTCGTTAGGAGATACGAGGATTTCCTGTATAGTAACGGCTCTTCTGGAAATACGGTAAGCTATTATCTGCGCAATTTGCGCTCTTTGTATAACCAGGCGGTAACGGACGGTTATCATCCTCGTGGCGAATATCCGTTTGCGAAGGCACAGACCCGCCCGGCGAAAACGATGAAACGTGCTTTGTCACGGACGGATATGCAGAATCTGGCGGACTTGAATTTGGAGAATGAACCTGAACTGGAGTTTGCCCGCGATTTGTATCTGTTCAGCTTTTATGCGCAGGGAATGGCTTTTGTTGATATTGTCCTTTTGAGGAAGAGCGATATTTGCAATGGTGTGCTGACTTATTCCCGTCATAAGTCGAAACAGTTGATTCGCATAGCGGTGACTCCCCAGATGCAGGGCTTGATCGATAAATATAAGACGGAGAATGAGTATCTCTTTCCGATCATCAGCGGTGAATATGCTTCGGGATACAAACAATACCGCCTGGCGTTAGGGCGTATCAACCGCCATTTGAAGAAAATCGCTGTTGCAGCTGATATAAAAGTTGCGTTGACGACGTACACCGCCCGCCATACCTGGGCTACCCTTGCCCGTGACTATGGAGCACCAATTTCTGTGATTAGTGCCGGACTAGGGCACACTTCGGAAGAAATGACACGTGTCTATTTGAAAGATTTCGATGTGTCCATGCTCAATCAGGTGAACAGCATAGTTACAAATTTATCCAAGTGAAATGAAAATTTGTAATTTAATCTGTTGAAAATTAGAAGATATAATATTTTTATTTATCTTTGCAGTATTGTAATCTATTCCGTAATAGAGATTATATTAAAATCTCTTTGTTGTTTTGAACTATTTTCACGCTGCAAAGTAAGCTTATTTTTTTATAATATGAATTGTCATAAAGTACATTTTTTTATTCATTTTGTACATGTTGCGTGGTTATCCTCATAAATAGGGTTGTTTTCGGTCTGGCAGCGTTCCATTAACTGTTTGGCGGTACATCCGAAATATAGTTTGCAGTGACGGTTGAAGTTACTCTGCGAATCAAATCCCAATTCTTCAACGGCGTCTTTTATACATACTCCCGGTTCGGTCATTTTTTCGAGTATCCTTTGGTTCTTTTGTTTCAGCATCCATTGTTTGGCAGTCATTCCGAACACCTCGTTGAATTTGGAAAAGAAGCGGCTTCTTCCCAGGTTCGATAGTGAGATGAGCTGTTCTATATTATCCACTTTGGTATGGTTGCGCATGACAAAATCCTTGAAGTTCATTTCTTTTCCGATGATAGGATGAAATAATACTGCAATCTCCTGCTTTTCATAAAATCCGCGCAGGAGAAAGAAAAATTCCCGTTGCATCAGGGTGTGCAGGTGAGCGCAATTCATTCCGTTCTTGATACAGTGGGTCAGCACTTCGAGGAATGGTGTCAGCGGGTAGTGTATTCTAATCGGTGAGAAGTCATATTCAATGTTGTCGCAAAGGTCTGATAAAGATTGCAATATGAGCTTGTCACAGTTTCCTTCGGGCATATCGAAAAACATGGAGAGCAGGCTTGAACCGTTTTCTCCAATTCCCTTCAGCCGGGAAGAACGTGGGATGAGTATCATCTCTCCGGCATGAAACAGTCTGTTGTGGAACTGGTTGCAAGTTATGGTGAAATCACCTTTCAGGAAGAATAGAAGATAATTCTTACTTGTAGTGTCTTCCTCAAATTCTGTGTTCTTATTGAACTCAAGATACTTGAATCCGGTTTCAATCGTTGTCATGTAGTTTTGGCATGACAGGTGTTCTTCGATGTACAGCAATTCGCTTTTCATAAGTTTTGTTTCCATGGCAATAACTGTTTTGATTGTTTGGTCTGTTACCTATCTGTTTGTTTCACAATTGTTTCAGTATCTGTATTTTTAATGAATTATATATCAGAATATTATTTTCTGTTTTGTTTGCTATGATTCATTTTATCATGATACTGAAACGTTATATGGGTGCTTTATGTGATATAAATCATTGGTAATTAGGTTTTTATTGTTTGTATTCTTTTGTTTCATCTCTATTACGGAATAGAGATGAAACAAAAGCAATAATAAATAATAAGACGACATGAAGAAATATCTATGTTTAATCGGAGTCTTGGGAATACTACTTTGTAATACGGGCAACTCTTACGCCCAAAAGGTTGCAGTAAAGACTAATTTGCTTTATGACGCTACTACTACAATGAACTTGGGGCTGGAAATAGGTTTGGGCAAGAAATGGTCTCTCGATTTATCCGGAAATTATAATCCCTGGAAGTTTGATGATGAAACGCGCCTGCGCCACTGGGGCGTACAGCCGGAACTTCGCTACTGGCTTTGTGAGAAATTCAACGGTCATTTTCTGGGTCTGCACGGACACTACGCCAAATACAATGTGGGCGGAATGTCATTTCTAAGTGATAATATGGAACGTCACCGCTATCAGGGGCATTTGTGGGGCGGCGGAATATCCTACGGTTATCAGTGGCTGCTCGGTAACCGCTGGAGCATGGAGGCTGTACTTGGAGTCGGATATGCCCGGTTGGATCACTCCAAATATCCTTGTGCCACATGTGGAACCATTCAGAAAAATGAGAAGAAAAACTACTTCGGCCCGACAAAAGCTGCAGTGAGTATCATATACATTATAAAATAGGTTAATGATGAAAAGAATCTGTATATACGTGACCTTGGGACTGCTAGGCGCAGTTTCCGCCCATGCCCAGGAGATAAATATCGGACAAGCCGTTGCCCGGAAAATAAGCGATGACAAAGTGGAAGTCTCATTTAATATGGATTGCAGCATACTGCGGCTTCCTTCACGCCGACAAATGATAATCACTCCCTTGATAATCAGCCGGTCGGAAAACGATACGCTCGCCCTGCCTTCAGTCTGCATTGCAGGCAGAAACCGTTATCGCATGAACAAGCGGAAAGAAAGTCTGTATGGCAAAGAACCGGCTGCGGGAGAGGGACAGGAAATGATTCGTTTTAACAGGAAACGGGATATGTTGTTAGAATATAACGAAACAGTTCCGGCACAGGAGTGGATGTCCGGAGCACGTGTCGAGATATTCCGTGAATTACAGGGATGCGCAGGTTGCGGAGAAGCACTGGGTAATGCCCCCGTTGCGGAACTTCCTTTATTCAAAGAGGTAGTGGAACGCCCGAATCTGGAAATAATGGTGGCACAGGCAGAGGAGAAACGTCGTTCTTTCACCCGCAGCGCATATCTTAATTTTAAAGTGAACCAGTCGGCATTGCTTGCCGATTATATGAATAATCCTACCGAACTGGCTAAAATCCATTCGTCCATTGATTCTATCCGTGAAGATGATAACTATCGTATTGCCCGGATTAAGATAGTGGGCTACTCATCGCCGGAAGGCAATTATGACGCCAATGCCCGCCTTTCCGAACAACGTGCGAAAGCGTTGGTACAAAACCTGAAACATGCCTATAAGCTGGACGACAGTATGATAGAATGCCGTTCGGTGCCGGAGAATTGGGAGGGACTAGCTGCATGGTTGCGCGAATACTGTCCTTCCTATATGCAGAAAGTGCTTGATATTATCGGGCAGACTCCCGAACCGGATGCACGCGACGCGAAGATAAAAGCTATCGACGGCGGAAAAATCTATAATGCCTTACTGCAAGAGGTATATCCGAAGCTGCGCCTGGTGGAATATACAGTCAGCTATACGGTGGTTCCGTTCTCCGTGGAGCAAGGGCGGGAAATAATCAAGACGCGCCCCGACAAAATGAACCATAACGAAATGTATCAGGTCGCAGTCAGCTACGGCAAAGGTTCGGACGAATACAACAGGATTATCCGGATGATTGCCGACCGCTTTCCGAGTGACAGGATGGCTAACAACAACGCCGCTATCGTAGCATGGGAAATGGGAGATTATGATGCGATGCGGATGTACCTGAAACGTTTGGAAGGTATAAAAACTGAATAATATAATCTGAAACTTATACTTAGTAATTAACATTTTAGTATTCATTAAATTTTAAAACAATGAAATTGGACAAATCTTTTTTAACGCTGTTTGTCGGACTGGCGATGGCAGCATGTAGTAATGATGAAGAGATGGCAACCGGCGGACAAGACCAGTTGCCGGTAGACGGCAGGGAGGCTTATATGTCCGTATCTGTGACAATGCCTAAAAGTACGGGAACACGTGCTCCGGGAAAAGACCATGGCAGTGCGGAAGAACAGAAAGTAAACGAAGTGCTTCTCGCATTGTTTGATGCGTCGAATGTTTGCTTGGAAACAAAGACATTGGGTACAACCGACTATATCTTGAATGTAGGTGGTGCTGATAAGTCAGGATATGCCGGAAAGGCATTCAAAGTACCTTCCGCTACCGCCAAAGTACTGGCAGTGGTCAATCCGAGCGGCAAGTTCAAGGCTGCCTGTGTAGCTTCCGCTCCCTGGTCTGTCATCAATGGTGCTGTGGAGCAGACACTTGATGAAGTGATTGGAGCGTCAAAGGACAACTTTATGATGATTAATGCCGGCGACAATACAAACCCTACTAACGGAGCATTGGCGGAAGCTAAAGTAAAAAAGGTTGGCGACGCGGGTATTTCTGACGTTGCTGACGCGATAGCCGCAGCCGAAACTGACCGTTCAAAGATTTTTGTAGACCGTATAGTTGCTAAAGTTTCTTTAGGAACAAATCCGGCCGGCGTCATAGTTCCTGCCGGAGTGACCTGTACATTCGGTAACTGGGCATTGAATGTAACCAACAAGAGCATGTTCCCATATTCTGAAATAGTAATGCCTGCCGGAGGTTCTGCTGATGCAGATTATAGAATTGACCCGAACTATGAAAAGGCAGGATTCAATGTGTCGCAGTTCAACTACCTGAAAGTATCTGATAAAGGTGTTTTGCCTGCTGACTTCTCTCCCATGACAGACAGCAAATACTGTCTTGAGAACACAATGGAACATGACGCGCAAACCCAGGCGCAGACTACGGCTGCCGTAGCAAGTGCGGTTTACACTCCTAATTCATTTACTGTGGGCGAAAGCTGGTTCCGCCTTTTGGGTGTCACTTACAAGACATTGGCTGATTTGCAGGCAGTATATAATGCTGCGGCTGCTGGTACACCGGATGCGGCACAACAACAGATAATCGATCTTTGTGACCAGTTCTATGCACGTATTGCCAAAGCCGCCACTGCACAAGAAAAGACTGTCGGTGCTGATTTTGCCTCTATTACTATTGCTGAACTGGACGGCCTTAAGAGTGGTGGCGAATACTCCAAACCTGATGCAACAGCCGGCGAAACAGTAGGTGTGGAATACTTCCAGAAAGGCGTATGCTACTATAACATCCTGATTCGTCATGATGACGAAATCACTGCATGGATGGCACATGGTAAATACGGTGTCGTGCGCAACAACTGGTACACATTGACTATCAACAGCGTGAAGCAACCGGGTACTCCCTGGATTCCTGACAAGACAGATCCTACTAAACCTACAAATCCGGGTGAAGACGATGATGACCAAGAAGCATATCTCTCTGTAAATATTACAGTTAACCCATGGACTACTTGGAGTCAGGGAGTGGATTTGTAATGACTGATATATCGGGCTAAAATAACAATTAAAATTATAAGAAGGCGTTATGATACGGCGCAGTTTGTCTTGTGACGCCTTCTTTTTTCTTTCTTTTCATTTTTTATTCAGCCGGCGGAGGCTTATTTCCGTGAATCAAGACCTTGATATGAAAAACTTGATAAAAACAGGTCTTGCCATACAGACAAGTTTTAAGACTTGTCCACTAAAACAGATTATTCCGAGAAAAGCACAAAGGCGCTTTTCCACACCATATATGAAATTAGAAAAATAATAGAACCATAGATGATTATGAGAAAGATAATGAATACAAAAGGTGCCGTCCGGCAGATAAGTTATGGAAGTTGCCTGTTATTACTGCTTGTACTCTTTTCTTGCACATCCATAGATGAGACACTACCGGAATGTCAGTTATATGTTAGTTTCCGGTATGACTATAACATGGAGTTCACCGATGCTTTTGCGGCTCAAGTGAATCGTGTCGATGTGTTTGTATTCGACAAGGATGGCACGTTTATCATGAAGAAGAGTGAACAAGGGAAAACTCTGGGCAGTGGCAGCTACCGTATGCAGTTACAACTGCCAATTGGGGAATACCGGATAGCTACGTGGGCGGGAATGAGCGATGCCTTTGAAATGCCGGAACTGGTTGCCGGAAAATCGACACTGAAAGATTTGACGGTAAAAATGAAACGGGAAGAATCCTTGATACATAATAAAGTTTTGGAGCCTCTCTGGTATGGCGGGATACAGACCGTAAACTTTACCGGCAAACAGGAACAGACGGAAACGGTCCGCCTGATAAAGAATACCAATAAATTCCGCTTTATTCTGCAAAAGTCTGGTCCGGGAGAAGAACTGGATATGAATGATTGCCTGTTCGAAATCCGGGCGGACAACGGATATTACGACTGGAATAATGACTTGCTGGATGACGACATGATTAGTTACCAGCCGTATCATCTGGAAAAAGTGGAAGATGTGGGCATTGTGGCAGAAATGAATACCATGCGCCTGCTCGAACATAAAAAGGTATACCTGACGCTTACACGCAAGTCGGATAGTAAGGAACTGATGAAGGTTGACCTGATACCTTACCTGCTGCTTACTAAAATGGAAGGGCACAATATCCCGGCACAGGAATACCTCGACCGTCAGAGTGAGTATGCGATTGTCTTTTTCTATAACCCGGAATTATTGAATTTCCTTTCTACTAAGATTATGATTAACGGCTGGACTATCTGGCTGAAAGGCGAAGATCTCTGATAAATAAACAAAGATTGATGAATATGAGATATAAAGGCTGTATATGGTGGGCGTGGTTGCTGTTGTTCTTGTTTTCCTGTACGGAAAGTGGACAGACAGTCGATCCGCTAAATCCCGGAGAAGTACGGATGAGCATGAATATCAGCACACGTGTCACGAGTGACCCGGTAGTGTTGAACGCGAATGAAACCCGCATCAGCCGGCTACGCATCTATGTTTTTGACGGCACGTCACTGGATAAGATGTATTACTGGCAAGGGCTTTCCGCTATCGACGGGACTTATACTACTCCGGTTTTTACGGTGAAAGCCGCCACCGGGAAAACATTGTATGCCATTGTAAACGAACCTGTTGACTTTGATACCCGCGCTATATTGGAGTCTGTGGATCATCCCAATGACTTGGTGGACGTACAGTATCAAATGGCGGACTACTTATCCACAAGAACCAATGTGGTGGAATACACTAAAGACTACTGTCTTCCCATGTATGGAGAACTGGCAGGAGTGGATGCGGCGGAGGGAACGACGCAGACAGTCAACATGCGTGTAGACCGTGCTGTGGCGCGTGTGGATGTTTATATGCGGAAGGAGGCAAAGAACTGGGAGGAGGTCTTGATGCCTACCACATTGGTTGTGACTGGAGTTTCCAAGACAGGATTCGTATCCCCAAAAAGAACAGGAAGTTATGCGTCTTCCGTTCTCAATCTGTTATCGAGAAAGAAAGTCAGTGAGATCCCTGAAGAAACTTCTCCTGAAGACAAGGGCGTGCTGGCTTACTCGTTTTATATTCCGGAAATGGAGTGTAAAAACAATAAATTGAATATCGGTTTTGATGATTACGATATGATAGAGTTGGGTGTGGATTCGGATAATTCCGGCAAAGCGCCTTTGGAAAAACTGGAGCGTAATCATGTTTATCAATTACTGTGCCGGTTCATGCAAAAAACAGTCTATTTGGATATAAACTTGACAGTGTGTCCGTGGATAGCGTTAGAACCCCAAGTAGAAGAAGTGAACGATATACGTATAACAAACTGTTATGTGGTATCGCCCGGCGGAAGGGTGCACATTCCCACTGACGGGGTGTACAAGGCATGGGCACAAATGGATGAATTTGAACGTACACCTATTCCCGATGGTGAGGTTACGGCCGAAGTACTTTGGGTAGATAGAATAGGGGTAGTGCCGGCTTCCGGAGTGAAGGTTATGAATGCGGAAAAACGTGATAAAGCTTATATCAGTGTGGAAACGGAAAATCAGTCTGGCAATGCAGTGATAGCGATGAAAGTGAATGGAAAGATTTACTGGAGCTGGCATATCTGGTGCACAGACTATGATCCGAATTTAGAAGAGGGACAACAAGAGTTTAATGGTTATACTTGGATGGATCGTAATTTGGGGGCAACATATAATAACTATGATGAGAAGCAGGGAGGAATTGAGTCTAAGGGATTTCTATATCAATGGGGGCGGAAAGATCCGTTTCCACCAGCTAAGGGTTGGCTTTATACGGAGCCTGAAGAAGAATTGTATAGCGTCACTGGCGAAATTAAGCCTATTACTAAAATTAGTGTATCTACGTCGGATATTAATAATATACCGGGTTCAGTGAATAATCCGATGGCATATTATACAGCACCCTCACAACTCCTCTGGTTTTCGTACTCTACCAAGTATCCTTATTTGTGGAATACGAAATCTGGAAAGAAAACGATTTTTGACCCTTGTCCGGATGGTTGGAGAGTTCCTGCCGGCAAAGATGGCATATCTACTCCATGGGAAGATTCTGGTCTGGAGCAGGTTTTCTATGAAGAAAGATATGGCGGCGGATTTGCTGGTAGGAGTGATATTTATTATCCTGCAGCAGGATATAGACACGGGGGGACTGGGGAGCTGTCAGGATCCTTGGGGCAGGTTGTTATGCTTCGTGCAGGAAACCTTGGTCGAGATATGAAGTGTCGGAACATGTGTCTGTATTGGACAGAGCGTATTCACGGTAAGGGTGAAAGTGTTATTTGGGATGAAGCGACTGCGGGTGCTGTACGTTGTGTGAAAGAGTAAAATGGAGGTTACATCTATGACGAATAAAATGGTAATAGGATATAAGTTTGCTTTTATACTGCTTTTATTATCTTCATGTGTGGAAGATATTAGAAATTGTGATATTGGCAATGTGGACAACATGATACCCGACGGCAAGGAACGGATGGAACTCCGTTTGGTAATACCCGGGGGAAAACAACCGGTTGTCCGAAGCATAGAGAATGGGATGGCCGGTGAGAACAAGGTTGAGCGGCTTTTCATGGATGTTATGAATAGCGGGACTGTGATAGCATCCCGTTCCACAGCAGACGGAGCATTGACATTGACCCCTACGGATGTTGATAGTGTCTATGCGGTTTCTACACTGTTTGATATAGGGACATTGGAGGCGGGTTACACCTTGCGGGTACGTGCCAATGAAGACACTCCCGCAATAATCTCCGGACAGCCGGTTTCCCCTTTCTACATGTCAGGTACGGGAGTGATTGAGGACGGCATAAATAGAAATTTCAAAGCTTCCGTGCATTTGTTACGGGGAGTCGCCAAACTACGGACTACTGTTCGGACAACCTCATTTACTGTTCCGCAGGAATTGATGATAGGAGATGTAAAAATACAGGTGATTCATGCTGCAGATAGGATTCGTAAGTATGCTCCGTTCTCTTCTCATGCCAATGAGGCTGTTGTTGAAAATCTGCCGGCATCTTCATTAAATTATCCGGATTATCCGGAAGTGAGCTTATATGATATACTTGCTCATGAACAAGTGGAGATTAACGGTGAAGCTATTACTTTTTATCCATTATTTGTTTATGAAAATTATCTGGAACAGGAAGAGGAGTATGACCCGGCTATTAACGTGACATCATTGAAACTGACTATTCCTGTGACGGACGGAATAGCTAGTCGGGTGATAGAACGTACGATACCTGTAAAAGCGGAAGATTCTTATCGGATGAAACGTAACCATATTTATTCGGTGGACGTACAAGTGCTAAGTCTTGATGAAGTGAAAGTATTCACAGATATGCTTGATTGGGAAGATGTAGGGGTTACGGGTGATATTGTAGGAGGCGTTGACTTTGATATAGACAGGACAAAAATAACTTTGATTAAAGATATTGTCGACCCGGTGAAACTGCTGAAAGTGGACTGTCATGCTCCGGGACGCTTACAAATCAGAGCTTTGAAGCCTAATAAGACAGATTTAATATCAACAACAGATTTACAGTTATATTGCAATGGAATAACGGAAACGGATAAACTGGCGGATAACAGTGGCATTTATGACCTCACTGCCGCACAAGTAATGAATTTCTATTGTACCACCGGTAGTGTTCCCGCCAATTATGAAGGTGGTTTTATAGAAATTTCTTCCGACAATGTGCATGTGGAATATATTCCTGTCAGTTCATTGGATACTTTTACTCCGTTAGACACGGAAGGGACTGCCAATAGTTATATAGCAGATAGAGGTGCAGGTTCTTATTCTTTCACTGCTACCATAATGGGAAACGGAGTGGACGGTATTATTGACGAAGGGAAGTTTGAAGACGCAAGTGGCAATATCTTGACAAAAGCCGGTGGTGCCAATATTCATCCTTTATCGGCCAAATTGCTTTGGCAGGACACGGATGAACTGGTGGAACAAGTTGCTTTAGTCAATGGCAGGGTTCAGGTGAAAATGGGACGAAGCCGGGGAAATGCAGTGATAGCTGTTTATGATAAGACTAATCCTAATGCGGAGGATGCGAAAGTGTTGTGGAGTTGGCACCTTTGGTGTACGGCTACCCCAAAGATACTGGAATTCGTCACTTCGATATACACGGGCAATAACTATAAAGTGATGGACCGTAATCTTGGTGCTACTGCTACTAAAGCGTATTTAGGCACTGTTCAAGGGCTGCATTATCAATGGGGACGTAAAGACCCGTTTTCGGGTTCATTGACTTATGATGGCATACGTACCATTTTATATGACGTAAGAAGTGGTCAGGGCGTATATAAATATTCCGATGAACGAGTGACTGCCGGTCAAGCTATAAGTACTCCGAGTTCCTTGTATAGTCCAAGGAGAGGATTGGGGGGTGAATCTTGGTGTACGAAAACAACAGAACTGAAATATCTGTGGGGAAATCCGGACGGGGAACAGGATGCTTTCCCTAAAGAAACATTAAAATCGTTGTATGACCCTTGTCCATATGGTTATAAAGTTGCGCCGCATGACGTTTTTAAAATCTTGAGTAAAGGTGAGATCGCCATATTCCCCCCAGCCGGAGCGTCACTTGGGGATATGTATTTCATAAAAAGTTATTTTGCGAATGGATCAACCTTTTATTATGATAATGCAGGGATTGATGAAACGAAGCTAATTTATTTGCCGGAGACTTATAGACCTAATGGTGATGGTATAAAGTTAGGAAAATGGGGAGTTTACTGGTGTTCTTCACCTCATCCTGCTGACAAAGAACATAGTGGGCTCATGTTTAACTTTCATCCATATACTGCTATGGACTTTGAATATAATATATATAATCCGGTGGTTACTTCAGTGCCTGCTTCGATACGCTGTGTAAAGGAATAATTCATTAGAAATCTAAAAAGTATGAATGAAATGAAAATAACAATACAACAATACTTGTTCGGGATATGTCTGTTGGTTTTCTTCGCTTTTAATATGTTGTTGTTAGGTGGTTGTAACGATGACACTGAAATGGAAATGATTGATTCCTCTCAAAAAAATGTCATCAGCTTGTCTATCCCGGATGCGGAATTGGTACAGGTACGTAGCGTGGCGAATGAATCGGAATGTAAGATTAGTGGCATACAGGTGTTTGTATATAATGATTCTCACGCCTCATCCCCTGTATATTATCAGGAGGGTAAAGCTGATTTGTCTTTTTTGTTCGGTAATGACACTGCATCGCCGACTGTGACATTGAAAGAATACATTCCCGCTGACAAAGAACGAATTTATGTAGTTTGTAACCTGACTAATCGTTCTTCTGCATCAGGAGCAGGTGATTTTCTTATAAATAAAATGGCTAGTGAAGAGCAGTTGAGGAATTATACTAGTCAAGGAATGATGAAGGGCTTTTCCGCTCTGCAAAGTGAAGGGCGGACTATTCCGATGTACGGTTGGATGGAATGGAATGAGAACGCTACCTCTAACATTTGTCTGTTGACCCGTTGTTTGGCAAAAGTTACGGTTGATGCAAAGGCGGATTTGTTTTCCGGTAAACAAGTCTATTGGGAATGGAGAAATCTTAATTATTCGGATTTTACATTAGATAGCGAGTATAAGGGGGAAATCTATCAGGGCAGTATTAACGAAAGCGGCGTTTCGGAAAAACATGATTTACTTTCCGCTACAGTTCCTTTGGATGTAACGAAAGGACTGGTGACAAGTTACTATCCTTTGGAATATGAACACTCCATTTACGCTTTAGGAAATAAGGTTGATAAGAAAACATTCTCCAAAGATCGTGCAATGTTGCTTCTTGTAGTCCGGAATCCGGACGGTTCGAATAAAGAGTATTATCGTTTGGATTTCCTGGATAAGGAAACCGGGCAGTATCTGGATATAATACGTAATCATTCTTATCGCTTTACTATTGCCGAGCTAAAGAATAAGGGATATGATACGGAACTGGAAGCCATTCAAAATCCGGGAAGTAATATCGAGTATACGGTGACGGTTTCGGATAATTGGTCGCGGGGATATGCTTCTAACGGCCAGTACTTGGTAAAAACGGATAGGGAAGACCTTAAGTTGATAGAGAATGGCATCACAGATCCGGTAACAATGGTAAAATTTGAATTGCAGGCTGATGATACGGGTAATGTCGATTTTAGTGGTGTTACCACTCGTAATGTTCGCGTTTTAAATTCGGATAAGAAAACTTTGGTACCCTCATCTGACTTATGCCTGTTTTATAGCATAGATAATAATAATTTGGTACAGGTGAAGGGAACAGGAGGACTTTCGGTGAATGAAGTGAACCTTCCGCAAGATAGCGATGTGTATTGGATTTATTGCACTGTACCCGAAAACTCTTCACTAAAGGAAGGATTTTTGGAAATATCCGTAGGTAACATAGTGAAGTATATCCCTTTCAGTATCATATCTCACACAGAAGCGATTGCTGTGGATGAAGACGGTCCGGCAAACTGCTTTATTACTCCGGTGACTTATGGTGTTTATTCGTTTGACGCTACGGTGATAGGAAACGGGGTTGATGGTATAGTGGCGGAAACGAGAGGCAGAGCTGCATGGCGGGAAGAATTAGGTGAAGATATAGAACAATATCATTTTAAAAATGCTTCAGGTGAAGATATATCAGTTTCTAAAAATGTTGAGATAGTTCCTTATTCTGCAAAACTAATTTGGCAGGACAAGCAAAATCTTATATCACAAGTTGCATTTAATTCTACTACTAATCGAGTTGAATTCTTGAGTAGTGGTACGGGAAATGGGGTTATTGCAGTTTATGATAAACAAGATCCAAATGCGGAGGATGCTACAGTACTATGGAGTTGGCATGTTTGGTGTACAGAGCACCCCACTATAATAGAATTAGGCCTACCAACCAATGGAGAAACTTATAGTGGGAAGAATTATAGAATAATGGATCGAGATTTAGGAGCAACAACTAATACTCCTGATGAGTTAACAACACGTGGTTTGGGTTACCAATGGGGGCGTAAAGATCCTTTTTGTATTTCAGCTTCCTTTGAAAGTACGGACGATTTTATGCATAATGTACGTGGAAGTAAACTAAAGCACAAAGAGGAGGAAAAAAATGAAAGTATAGGAACAATTGAGTATGCGATAAATCATCCTGCCGTATTTATCATAAGTGATGATGCCTATAGTGTTCATGATTGGTTGTATTATACTTCTGAATCCGGTAATAATGATTTGACTGGAAATCAATATTTATGGGGAAATAACCCTTATTCGCAATATAAAATGGTTAATGTAGAGACAATGAAGACCCTTTATGATCCATGTCCTGTTGGTTACAAAGTATCTCCGCCGGATGTATATGGTGCATTTTTAAAATATCCAATAATAGATTCCCCTATTGGCAAAAGCGGAACCGAATTTTTGGGACATATGGAGAAGGGAGATTTTTATACTCCTTTATTTACTAAGTATGGGGTATATTTCTATTGTGGTAGTGAAAATAGTACACGGAAAGTCTATTTTATTTCTACTTCGCTTCGCCATGGAAGAACTTATGATAAAGGGGTAGTAAATGGCCCTTTTTATAGTGCTCATCTTTGTGGGACAATGAGATATAATGATGGCAGTGGTATGAATGTAATAATGTCATTTGGATTTGATTTAAAAAATGGTGATGTTGGCTGTGGCTTCGGTGGGGGTAATAATTACTGGTTAGATCGTTCTACGGCAGCACCTGTCCGCTGTATCCGTGACGAATAAACATATATAATTCATTTTTAAATACAAACCTATGAACAAATCAGAACTAATCAAAGAAGTAGCCCTTAAAGGTCAGTTGAGCTTTAACGAAGCTACGAATGCTGTAGATGCAATCATGGAAACCATTGCGGAAACAATGCATAAAGGAGAGAGTGTCACCTTGGTCGGCTTCGGCAGTTTTGTCATTCAAGAACGGAAAGCGCGCAACGGGCATAATCCTGCCACAGGCGGCTCAATGCTGATTCCAGCCAAACGACAAGTGAAATTCCGTCCCGGAAGTAAAATGAAATTAGAGTAAAGAAACAGGTTAAACTAAATGTTGAACATAAAAATTGAAACATGAAAAAGAAAATTATTACAGTTGCATTGGTATTATCATCAGTCTGTGCCATGGCACAGCAAAAGGAAAATCGTGATACGGACGGAAATATTCTCCGTGACCCGTATGAAACGAATAGTTTCTGGAGTAACTGGTATATCGGTGTAGGCGGTGGAATCAATATCTATGAAGGTGAACTTGATAACAAGACATCGGTGGGCAACCGTATTGCTCCTGCACTGGATGTGTCGTTGGGCAAGTGGATTACTCCTTCTTACGGAGTCCGCCTACAATATTCGGGTCTGAAAGCCAAGGGGCTGACGGATGCAAGCGGGATGTATGCCAAAGGGGCGCATCGCGGTTATTATAAGGAAGAGTTTAATGTTTCCAATCTCCATGCGGACTTTATGTGGAACTGGTCGAACGGTTTCCTCGGATTCAATGAGAAACGTGTGTGGAATGTGATTCCGTTTGTCGGTTTCGGCTGGGCACGTTCGTGGGGAAACAGTACGCATGATAATGAAATTGCCGCCAACATTGGTATTTTGAATACGTTCCGCCTGGGCAAGCGTCTGGACCTGACTCTGGAAGGACGACAGATGCTTGTGAAAGAGTCTTTTGACGGAACTGTAAGTGGCAGCAAAGGTGAAGGAATGAGTTCTGTGACACTGGGGCTAAGCGTGAAGTTGGGCAAGACCCGTTTCAATCGTGTCGAGAAAGTGGCTCCGGCAGATTATTCATCTTATAATGAACGTATCAACGCGCTTCGTGCCAAAAATCATGATTTGAGCACCGAAGCACAGCGTCTTGCCGCCGAACTGGAAGCTGCCAGAAATCGGAAACCGGAAGTGGTGAATGAATCGAAAGTGACTGCTTCGCCGGTAGCCCTGTTCTTCCCTATCGGCAAGGCTACTTTGGATAAGAAGGAACTTGCCAATCTTGAGTTTTATGTGAACAACGCTATCAAGGCGGATAAGAACAAGACTTTCACGCTGATTGGTTCGGCGGACAGCGCTACGGGCAGCAAGGAACTGAACCAACGTTTGAGTGAACAACGTATGGAGTATGTGTACAATTTATTAGTCGAAAAGTATAAAATTTCCCCTGAACGTCTCGTGAAGAAAGCGGAGGGCGATACGAACAACCGTTTTAGTGAACCTGAATTGAACCGCGTCGTAATCGTCGAATAATAGTTTTATTTCATTTCAAGGTATTTCAGGCAACATTGCGGGGCTGTCTCGTTTTCTTCTATGTCGGGACTGAAAGCGCTTTGTCGTTACAAGGTGGGCTTGTTGGCCGGTAGTTGGATGGTCTTTTGCAATGTTGCTTTTTTGAATGAAGAGGAGGATATGATAATATATAATAGTCTGTTGGCGAAAACTTTTCTGAACAGGAAGAAAAGGCATTATTTTATGATTTTCGGTTGTTGTTTCACCCGGTTCAAATATTTGGAAGGGTGGGAGGAGATGGAACTTCAGATTCATGCGCGGCAGTATACGGAATGTTTCTTCTTGGCATTATTGCCTGCATTGGTGCTATCCGTCTGGCTTTCGTGGTGGTGGATGTTGCTTGCGTTCATGAGTTATCATCTGCTTTACTGGCTGGAGAGGTGGTTCGGACACCATTCTTCATTTGACTGGGAAGCGTTGGAGCATTGTAGCGATGCGCTTTATTTGAGAAAGCGGAAATCTCGTGCTTGGATGAAATGGTATGGGAAGAAGTCGTTGCCGCCTTCGGAATGGGAGGATGATTAGAGAGAATAGTATATCTTATACGAGTAGAAAAAGTAGATTATGAAAACGAAATTTATAGCTGAAATGGTGGGCACTATGGTGCTTGTCTTAATGGGATGCGGCGCTGCTGTATTGAATGGCGGCGCGACATCGGTAGCCGCGGTGTTGACGATTGCTTTCGCGTTCGGTTTGTCGGTGGTGGCAATGGCGTACACAATCGGTCCTGTTTCGGGCTGTCATATCAATCCGGCCATCACCATCGGCGTTTGGCTGAATGGCGGACTGTCGGTAATGGAAGCCGGTGTGTATATCGTAGCGCAAGTGACGGGCGGAATACTTGGCTCTGCATTGCTGTGGTTGATTACCGGCACAATGGGGATAGAAGGTACGGGAGCCAACGGTTTTGAAGAACCGTATCTGCTGGCTGCATTTGTGGCCGAGGCGGTGTTTACGTTCATCTTCGTGCTGACTGTATTGGGCACTACCGACCGGGATAATAGTAGTCCTCATTTTGCCGGGTTGGCTATCGGATTGACTCTGGTACTGGTGCATATTGTATGTATTCCCGTTACGGGGACATCGGTTAATCCTGCCCGTAGCATTGGTCCGGCATTGTTTGCCGGAGTGGAGGCTATCAGCCAGCTTTGGTTGTTTATTGTGGCTCCGATTGTCGGTGCGGTGGTAGCAGTGCCAGTCTGGAAAACAATAAAAGGAAATTAATTGTTTCATTTCATGTTTTTGTGAGAATAGAAAAAGATGTAGGTTTTCCCCATATAGTATAATAAATGAGTTTAATGGCCTATATCCTTTATGTCGCTGTGAAGCGCCTCATTTCCCCAAGGGAATCCGTGCCCCTGCCATTTTTCTTTTTATAATAGTAGCATAGGAAAAATGGAATCATGGGTTCTACGCTGCCTGTGAAGGTCGCTCTATTGTTTGTTTTGTTTGTGTGGTGCATCTTTTTCCCGGTGGGGAAGAAGGTGCACTCTTTTTGTATAATGTATTAATGGTCGGAAGTATTACATACGTCCATAGGCTTCCCAATATGGCATTAAAGCCTCTTGCAGCCAATGTGCCACCTCGGAGAATGAAAGGCTATTTTTGATAGTTGCCTTTTTTAGAAATGTTGACCATCGTAACTGCATCTGCGTATGGTTGGGAAAGTCTTTCCTGAAGAACATCGTATCTGCATTATAAAGAGTATGACGATTCTCGAAAGTGCGGTTGATAGCATCCTGTAATATGGTATTGTCATATTTGAATGATGTGAGCAGGTGGTAGATGTCATAATAGTCTTTCATCCGGCTGCTTTGGTCAGCTAAGTCTATGATGGCGTGCATCTTCTCCGCAATTACGGTTTCAGTGGAATAGGCAAGAATGTTTGCTTCTGGCAGTTCTTCCAATAACAATGGGTAATCTAATGATACAGGATGTGGTGTTACCACATCTCCAAAACCAATGTCCATTGTCAGCACTTGGGCAATGGTGTCCATTGTCGCCGGAATACTTAGACGGATACCGTGGTAGTCTTTGAACTCGGTGATGTTCTGTGCTGCAAGCTTGTCGGCAGCAAACCTTACTCCGTCTTCCTCACACTCTACAGCGCATATTTCACGGAACGCCTCGGCGATGCGTTCGCCATCATTGCTGATATGCGTGCCAAGAAAATCAATATCCAATGTCGGACGTGCAGCAAAGCGTTCGTATGCATACATCAGTGCTCCACCTTTCAGGTAGAAGTTCTCACGGTAATGAGTCTGTGAGATACGGTACAATAGGCGTTCCTGAAAATATCTGGTCAGAATGGTCTGGTAGAACACATCCTTCTGCTTGGCTACATTGAGCAGCTTTGCCCGGATGGACTTTCCAGGATTTTTGATTTCACTCATAGTTTTATTGCAATATACTGTTCAAGGATTCGTCTTACTCTTAGTTTGTCGGCATAATCCATCAGCAGGGATAGATTTCTGTCTGGCTGGGAAATGTAGTTATTCACCACTTCGGAACAAACATCCATGCCTATCTTGTTGCGGTACTTCACCGCATCGCACACGCATCGCTCTTTATTATATATATGTATGTGGTAACCGCTTACAACCAGTTCCTCGACACCTATGTCAAACATCGTGTCTGTGATATGATGGAGCTCTATCTTGGGAAATGTTGGAAGCGTGATTTTGCGACCTCTTTTTACCGCCACATGGTATGCCTGAGGCAATGAGGTGGTGAGCCCATGCACATTCCATGCGGAGAAAAGGCATAGCACTCCGCCTGGAACGATGGCTTCCACATCTATCATCGTGTCCGCCAACTGCTCGGCTGTGGCATATACGCCCCGTTTGATGCGTACCGCGTCTCCGTCACGCACACTGTCCAGCAGCTTGTAATAGGCTGTCCGACCTTCTTCCTTTACCATACTAGAGGAGGTAAAACTGTTATTATATCTCTTGCTTTTCATGCCTGTACTCTTTATTTTAGGACAAATCTACTACATTTATTTGTGATTGTAGTGCGTTTGTACTGGGAAATGCTTATTTGCCATGAAATATTAACATATATCAGACAATCTTGCCCGAATCATCTCGCAACAATTTCAGTAATTCTTGGTTTTCATTGCTTTCGATATACTGGCATAATTGCAGTTTGCTCTCTTTCAATATGCGGTATCTGGCTATTGACAGCCTTGAGCGCCTAAAACTTTCCATGCTTTTTAGTATGGTATTTATTAGTTTGAATATATTTGTTTGTTTATTATTCTCCCCAGGCTATCGGTTTTGTCGCTTTTTCCTTGCTTTTTGTCGTTATCTTGTCGTTTATTTGGTTCCTCTATGTCGGTTGTATATGTCTGAAATGCTTTTTGGTACTTTTCTGATGAGGCTATTTGGTGTCGTTTCATCTCCGTGGAAGATGCTGCATCTTTGCATCGTTAACGTTAGCGAAGTGATAATTAAAACAGTATTTATTAAAAAAAGAAAGTAGTATGGCTATTAGATTTAGAAGGGTGTCTCGCCTGTGTGACCCTACAAATAAAGAAGCAGGAAAGAAAGTGTATCCGGTGATTTCTTATCAGTATGATACGAGTGCAACGTTGGATGAGTTTGCAAAGGAGATTGCGTCTGCTTCCGGTGTCAGCGAGGGTGAAACGATTAGTGTATTGAAAGATTTCCGTACGTTATTGAGAAAGACATTGCTGGGTGGCCGTTCGGTGAATATCGCCGGTCTGGGATATTTTTACCTTTCTGCCCAAAGCAAAGGGACGGAGAAGGCGGAAGATTTTACGATCGCTAATATTTCAGGGCTTCGTATCTGTTTTCGTGCTAACTCGGACATTCGTCTGTTTACCGGGACGACTACCCGTTCGGATGGATTGAAGTTCAAGGATTTGGATCATATTAATGATTTGGGTAGTGTTGGTGACGGTTCGGATGATGGGGGTGAAACTCCGGATCCGGATGGTGGTTCGGGTGGTAATGGTGAAGCACCGGATCCGGCTGCTTGATTCATGAGCCGTTGAGAACTGTCTGGTTTGTATGGAATGGGGCTTCGGCCTCATTCTTTCTTTATAACTACGTAAAAATATAAATATGCAAATAACTACAATCCTTGCTTTTATTACTGCTATGGGTGGTTTGGAAGCAGTGAAATGGTTAGTGAGGTATCTCACTTGTCGTAAGACGGATGCACGGAAAGAGGAAGCGTCCGTGAACAGTATGGAAGAAGAAAATCGCCGTAAAAAGGTGGACTGGCTGGAAGAACGGCTGACTCAACGTGACGAGAAGATAGACGGGCTTTATATTGAACTTCGCAAGGAGCAGGAAGAGAAGATTGACTGGATACATAAATGTCATGAAGTGGAGTTGATACAGAAGGAGTCGGAAGTGAAGAAGTGTGAGATTAGAGGGTGTGTGAAGCGTATGCCACCTTCGGATTATTAACTGGTGCGTTTGAACTAATAATGAATTATCATGAGAAATATAGATTCTATCATAGTACATTGTTCGGCTACGAAAGCCGGGCAGGATTTTACTGCCACAGATATTGACCGTTGGCACCGGGAACGTGGGTTCAACGGTATCGGGTATCACTATGTGATCCGTTTGGATGGGAAATTGGAAAAGGGGCGGGATGTGGCTTTGCCCGGTGCTCATTGTAAAGGTTGGAATGAGCAGAGTATCGCGATATGTTATATCGGTGGATTGGATGGGAACGGGCGTCCGGCAGATACCCGGACGAATGCTCAAAAACGGGTGCTTTATCAGATTATTATGGATTTGCAGCGGGAATATAATATTCTCCAAGTGTTGGGACATCGGGATACTTCACCGGATTTGAATGGTGACGGAGTGATTGAACCTTATGAATATGTGAAGGCTTGTCCCTGTTTTGATGTGAAGGAGTTTTTGAGGAGTGGGAGGGAGTTACTGTTTGTGTTGTTGGTGGCTTTGGTTGTGCCTGTATTGCTGTCGGGATGTAGGAGTAAGAAAGAGGTGATAAACAGGGAGAGTGAAGTTAGGGTTGATTCAAGTTTAAATAGTAGCTCCGGGAAAAGTCTAGTTAAAAATAAGGTTGCTTTAGAAAAGGATTCGGAGGTGGTGGAGGAGCATATTGACCAGGTGTTGTTTGTATTTCCTGTGGATACGCTTGGATTGAAGGCTGGGATGGTGGTGAAGACTGTGGTGGATAGGAAAAACGTTAATGAGAAACAACTTCTTCAAGAAGTGAATTCACAGTCTGTGAGCTTATCGGATATGAGCGCTAAGACAGAGATTCATAAAACGGGAGTTGAGAAAACTACTAATAGGACAACCGGAAGTGGGTATTGGTACGGAATTATTTTGCTGGTTCTGGTTCTTGTGTGTTGGATTTGCAAAGTGAAGAGGAAGTGAGATGTTGTTTGTCTGGTACAAAGTTAGTTTTGATGAAAAATGGAGTCATGGTAGTGCTGTCTGTGAAACTGTGTACTTTTTTGTGGAGTTTGTATGTGTATTCCCATGGAAATGCGTATCTTTGAATAATCAAAATAGAGAAAAAATCATGGACGGGATATTACGTAAACTTCCTATTGGAATACAGACTTTTGCAGAGATTCGTGAAGAAAATTATCTCTATGTAGATAAGACTGTTTTTGTGTGGCGAATAGCTAACACAGGTAAACCTTATTTCTTGAGCCGCCCTCGCCGTTTCGGCAAGAGTCTTCTTCTTTCTACTTTTGAAGCTTATTTCGAAGGTAAGAAAGAATTATTTGAAGGGTTGGCCATAGCTGATATGGAAAAGGAATGGAAGACATATCCGGTATTTCATTTGGATTTAAACGCGGAAAAATATGATTCTCCCCAGGCTTTAGTCGAAATTCTTAGCAGGCAGTTGACGCAATGGGAACTGAAATATGGCAAAGGGGAGGATGAGGAAACTCTCTCCGGACGTTTTGCGGGTGTAATTCGCCGAGCCTGTGAACAGTCTGGTCGTGGAGTCGTAGTCTTGGTGGATGAATATGATAAACCTTTGTTGCAGGCATTGGGTGATGACGCTTTGCTTGATGACTATCGTAAGACATTGAAGGCCTTCTATGGTGTACTGAAAAGTTCTGACCGTTATCTTCGTTTTGTTTTCCTTACCGGTGTGACTAAGTTTGCGCAAGTCAGTGTGTTCAGTGATTTGAATCAACTGAATGATATCAGTATGAAGCCGCAGTATGCCACGATTTGTGGTATTACACGACAAGAATTGGAGGATACTTTTATTCCTGAACTGAATCGATTGGCAGAAACAAATGAACTGACTTATGAAGAAACATTAAATAAGATGACGGCTTTATATGACGGTTATCATTTTTGTGAGTTTGCGGAAGGAGTATTCAATCCATTCAGTGTGCTTAACGTTTTTGACGGGTATAAGTTTAGTAATTATTGGTTCCAAACCGGTACTCCTACTTTTTTAGTCGAACTGCTTAAAAAGAGTGAGTATGATTTGCGTACGTTGATTGATGGGGTAGAAGCCAATGCTTCTTCGTTTATGGAATATAGGGTAGATGCTAATAATCCGATTCCGTTGATTTATCAGAGTGGCTATTTGACTATAAAGGGGTATGACAAGCGTTTTGGAAACTACCTGCTGAAATTTCCCAATGATGAAGTACGATATGGATTTATGGATTTTTTGGTTCCTTATTACACATCAGTGGTAGATGATGAACGGGGCTTTTATCTAGGTAAATTTGTACGTGAATTGGAGAGTGGTGATGTTGACGCTTTTCTTACCCGCTTACAAGCTTTCTTCGCAGATTTCCCTTATGAACTGAATGAAAAGACCGAACGACATTATCAAGTTGTATTTTACTTAGTATTCAAATTGATGGGACAATTTACCGGAGCAGAGGTTCGTAGTGCCCGCGGACGGGCGGATGCAGTGGTGAAAACTCCGAAGTATATTTATGTATTTGAATTTAAACTGAATGGTACTGCCGAACAGGCTTTGCAGCAGATTGATGAAAAAGGCTATCTGATACCTTATCAGGTAGACGGGCGTGAGTTGGTTAAAGTTGGAGTGGAGTTCAGTGCAGAAAAAAGGAATATAGACCGGTGGTTGTATTAGCTCGATAACCATGTTGTTAAAGGAGTTACGGAGCCGTTTGAGATTGTTCAAGCGGCTCTTGTTTTGCGGGTAGTTCTTTTAATTTTCGATGTTATATTCTATTACAGGAATCGACAACTGGGTGAAGAAACAGAATAAGTCAAAGTTAGCTTGTGCATAGCCCTTGTGGCTGCCACATAAAGCATACTTTTATCAATATTGGAATGATAGTTCTTATCATCTGTTTGCGGAATGATTACTTCGTCAAATTCCAGTCCTTTCGCCATATGGGCGGAAGTGATGATAATCCCTTTTACATAAGCAGAACTTTGATTGGACAAAAGTGAGATGTCGTTTGCATATATCTGGAGCTTTTGAACAAGTTCTTTTGCTTGGGATTCTGTTTTGCAGATAATCCCTAATGAGGTATAATGGGAGTTCCTGAAGGAGTTTACTAAATCCGCAATACCTTGGATCTCTTCTTCTGTATTTTTGAATGGAAGAATCTTGGGGTGTTCCCCATGTCTCATAATCGGTTCTAATTCATTGTTCGGTTGAATTTTTTGTGCAAAACTGGTGATCTCAAAAGTAGAACGATAGCTTTTGCAAAGTTTCATTATTTCTCCTGTTGCAAATGCTTTCTGAATCATATCGGCAGTGGAAGAACCATAAGGATTGACGGATTGGGAAGTGTCTCCAAGAATTGTTTTTCGACACGGATAAAGTTTTTGAATCACTTTGTATTGTATGGGAGAATAGTCTTGCATTTCGTCTATCAGAAGGTGTTTGACGTAAGATTGGGCGTTGTTCCCATTTAATGCGATATGCAGATAAGCCAAAGGGGCTAAATCCGCATATTCCAGTATGCGGTTTTTGCGTGTCTTGAACATCTCCGGTTTTCCGATCCACTCAAAAAAGTCTTTATAGATTTGGAGATCGTTATTGCCCGCGAACATCTTTTTTATCTCTTTCTTTAGTTGGTTTTTCTCCGGAGTGCTAACTGTGAGATTATATTGTAGTTGCATCATTTCCAGAATGTAATCTGTCATAGTCTCAAATCGTTGACGTATGGGATAGCGGTGGAATCGTTTGAACTGTTCGTTAATAAATTCAGCAGGAATGGTGATGTATTTGGTGAGTTTTACGTCTGTTGCTTTGAAATAGTTGTTTTCCATGTAAAGGATGAATTTGTCAAGTAGTGATATAAACTCGAAGGAGGCTTTGTATTGAATCCGTTCGATAAAGTCGGGTGTCGGGTTTTCTAATAGTTCCGTCACTTGTTCGAAGAAATTCTGGTGTTTATATTTGTTGTCAATTACATCCGACAGAATTTGCTCCATGCTGGTTTCGGGAACGGTCTCTTCGCCAAGTTCCGGAAGTACATTAGAAATGTAATCGGCAAATACTTTATTGGGGGAGATGATTAATATGTCTTTGGAAGAAATCTGTCCTTTCTGTGTATAAAGCAGGTAGGCAATACGATGGAGGGCGATAGAGGTTTTTCCTGAACCGGCAACACCTTGTATAATAAGTACAGAAGCGTTTTCATTACGGATGATCTGATTCTGTTCCCTCTGAATTGTCGTGACGATATTTTTCATTTTATTGTCGGCATTGGAACATAGTTCTTTTTGCAGAATATCGTCATGAACAGTTATGGAACTTTCAATCATGTACTCCATTTTTCCTTTGCGAATACGATATTGGCGTTTGAGTGAGATCGCTCCGTTAATTTTGCCTGCGGGGGAAGAGTAGAACGCCTCGCCTAATTCATGATCGTAGAACATGCTTGAAATAGGAGCTCGCCAATCGTAAATCAGATTCTTTTTTTGATTGAGGTCATAGAAAGTATGTATTCCTATATAGATCGGACTAACTTGGCTTTTGTCTTTCTTTTCCTGAAAGTCGATTCGTCCGAAATAGGGGGTATCCAGTATTTTGCTTAGTCGCCTGCGTTTGTCAATTACATTTTCACCTAATGCAAAGTGATTTAATATGCTTTCGCGCATGGAACGGATTTCGTGCGGATCGATATCCTTGTTCGACCATAGATAATCCTTGTACTCCTGCAGGGTGTCTATATGCTCTTTGACGGAAGTACTGGTAGTGTTAATCGTATCATGGATAGTGGTTATGACTTGCTGTAAATACTCTTTTTCCTGTTTCTCTGTTTGATTGAATATCATAATCTCTTTTTAGTTGTATGGTGAAGAATTGAATTTGCGGACAAAGTTAGCTCAACCCATTAAGGGATTAAATAGTTATTTATAGCTATATATGTATCCTTTTTCCTATTTTTGCATACTTACTTAATAAGGAAAAAGATGAATATTCTTGAATTGGCAAAACGTAACCAGCAGAAAGCTTGGGAGATTATAGAGGATACCCGTATTGTTCGGATATGGGAGGGGATGGGTGCCAAAGTGAATCTGGTAGGTTCGTTGCGTACAGGATTATTGATGAAACATCGGGATATTGATTTTCATATTTATACTTCTCCTTTGGATTTGTCTGCCAGCTTTCGGGCGATGGCTGAATTGGCGGAAAATACGTCCGTAAAGAAGATTGAATATACGAATTTATTACATACGGAAGAAGCGTGTATAGAGTGGCATGCATGGTATCAGGATATGGAGGGAGAACTTTGGCAAATGGATATGATTCATATCCAAGAAGGCTCTCGTTATGATGGCTACTTTGAAAGGGTGGCCGAACGCATTTCTGCGGTATTGACAGATGAAATGAGACTGGCTATCTTGAATTTGAAATACGAAACGCCTGATACGGAAAAGATTATGGGAGTGGAGTATTATCAAGCTGTGATTCAGGATGGTGTATGTAGTTATCCGGAATTTGAGGAATGGAGAAGATTGCACCCGGTGGTGGGTGTGGTGGAATGGATGCCTTAGACAGACTGGTAGCTTCAGGAAAAGGCGTATGGGTTAATTAACTTAGTAGTCCGGTTTCCTGTCCCAAGCGAATGGCTTCGATAGAATTTTGCACACCTAATTTGCGTAACAGGTTCTGCCGGTGAATATTGACAGTGTGAATACTGATACATAGTTTGTCTGCAATCTCTTTACTTAACAACCCTTTTTGAATAAGCCGTAATATCTCTATTTCCCGATTAGTGAGGTTGAGCGAAGAAGGCATAAGTAAAGAGGAAGGAGAGAAGAATTCCCAGTTCTTTAGATTTAGGACAGTGCAGTCTACTGTTTCGGAATGTTTTTGGTCGGGTGAAATATCCATATTGCCTATTACGAGCCATGCTTTGCCGTTACGGTCTTGTTCCAAAACTTGATGTCGGCTAGTGACACGTATATATTGTTGCTTGGCATTGAGTATACGGAAACTGTAAATGTTGGAATAGTCGTTTCGCTGTTCGAGGGGCAGACTGTAAATGAACTGGCTTAACGTGACTTGTAATGCTGCCAGTTGCGCACGGTCGTCCGGATGAATACGTGATTCTAAATAATCTCCCTGCTTTTCCAAAGTTTCTATCTTGTGACTGTCATACCCCAGTAAATCAACGAAATTCGAGGATGCATACGTGTAATTGCATTTGTAGACATCGACAACAAATGTGCAGTTGTGACAGATTTTTGAAAGTTGGTGAAGTATGGATTTATCCCGTTCCCACACAGCGTAATCAATATCAGTGGAGGACAAGCATTGCTTTGCCCACATTTCTTCCCGAGTAATATTGTTTGATTTATTCATAGCGAATGTTTTTGGGTACTGATAATCTGTTTTGAGAAATCGTTTATTTACCAATCAATTTCTTCTATTCCCTTACTATGCAAGAAAGCATTGGCTTTACTGAAGTGTTTACAACCGAAGAAACCATATTCGGCAGAGCGGGGAGAGGGATGAACAGTGGTTAGTACCAGATGTTTGTTGGTATCTATCAAAGATCGTTTCTCTTTCGCATAACTTCCCCAAAGCATAAATATCAAATTCTCCCGTTTTTCACTTAGTTTCCTGATAACTGCGTCTGTGAAGATTTCCCAACCCATATTTCGATGAGAACCGGTTTCGTGCGCACGTACAGTAAGAACAGAGTTTAGCGGGAATACACCTTGAGCTACCCAACGATCCAAATTACCAGAAGTTGGAATTGGCTTTCCCAAATCTTGGTGTATTTCTTTGAAGATGTTGCTTAGTGAACCTGGGATAGCTACTCCATCAGGCACAGAAAAACAGACTCCATAATATTGTCCGGGATTGGGATAGGGGTCTTGTCCAAGGATAACTACTTTTACCTTTTCGAAGGGACAGGAATTGAATATATGAAAAATCTGATGTCCGAGAGGGAGGACGTGTGCCCGTTTGTATTCATCTTTGACGAATGTAACCAACTTTTCGAAGTATGGTTTGTCAAATTCTTCTTGTAATTGTTGTTTCCAACTTGGTTCTATTCTGACATCCATAAAGTGGGACTTGATAATTTATGTAATGGCAAAAGTAGATATATTACAAGAGAATATCAAGAATGATAGGCAAAATTGTGTATCTCGCCGATTTAGGATGAATTGTGTGCTAATAAATGATAATTATCGTCTTTCTTCCGAAAAAGAACGGGTATAAATGTATTATTCTGATTTATTGTGTTACCTTTGTACCAAGAGTTTGAGTTACGAATCATTATCGTATAGTTCTTCTTTATAATATTTTATTAGCAAGCAGTCCTTGTCTTTAATTATCCTCCTCACTCCAAATTAGTATTTATTTTAATAAAATTTTAAATGAACATTTACATTTCAGGTTTAAGCTATGGCACTAATGATGCTGACTTAACAAATTTATTTGCAGAGTTTGGAGAAGTTTCTTCAGCTAAAGTAATTTTTGACAGAGAAACTGGTAGATCCAGAGGATTTGCTTTCGTAGAAATGCCGAATGATACAGAAGGACAAAAAGCAATTGACGAACTGAATGGAGTTGAATACGACCAGAAAGTTATTTCAGTAAGCGTGGCACGTCCTCGTACTGAAAGACCGTCTAACGGTGGTGGTCGTGGTGGTTATAATAACTCTAGAAGATATTAATATCCGAATAAAAGCAGAAGATTCTGTCTTCTGCTTTCATTTAATAAGTTATTTCCGTTTCATGATTCAACGGAGGAATCTTCTGATTGACACAGGGGAAGACAAAAAATCATATTACATTTAAGTTCTGCTAATTCTGGCTCTTTTTCTGTGCAATATCAGGAATATCTACTCCTGCACTTTCCATTCTGAAAATAGATTTATTAGACTTTTTTGTAATACACAATACTCTTGAAGAAGTCAGGAGTAAAGGTTTAATAAATTACACCCAACAAGGCAAATAGTCAATGACAGGGCCAATCTTGAGCGCTTGAATAAAGTGTGCTCACACTGTTTATCTTGTTCAATTGCTCTAAAGCAAAATAAAACATATGAAATCATTCTTTATAGGAAATATTGAGATAAAAACACCTGTAATACAAGGTGGAATGGGAGTAGGTATCTCGCTCTCGGGTTTGGCTTCGGCAGTAGCAAACGAAGGAGGAGTAGGCGTTATATCATGCGCAGGTTTAGGTTTGTTATACCCCAAAGGGAAAGGTACTTATCCTGAAAAATGTATTAACGGGCTGAAAGAGGAAATCCGGAAAGCACGTGCGAAAACAAAAGGTATTATTGGCGTAAACGTCATGGTTGCTTTATCGAATTATGCGGATATGGTGCGCACCGCAATCGAGGAAAAGATTGATGTGGTATTTTCCGGTGCCGGGCTTCCACTCGACCTGCCTTCATATCTGACTCCGGAGAGTACAACCAAGCTAGTGCCTATTGTATCTTCTTCACGAGCAGCCAAAATCATCTGCGATAAATGGCAGAAGAACTATAATTATCTGCCCGATGCAATCGTGGTGGAGGGGCCTAAAGCCGGTGGACATTTAGGATTCAAAAAAGAACAATTACAGGATCAGCATTATGCTTTGGAAACTTTGATTCCGGAAGTGGTAATGATTGCATCCAGCTATAAAGAACAGAAACAGATTCCGGTGATTGCCGCCGGCGGCATTTCGACGGGTGAAGATATTGCACATTTTATGGGACTGGGAGCTGCAGGGGTACAAATGGGAAGTATATTTGTTACCACCCAGGAATGTGACGCGTCCGAGACGTTCAAGGAAGTACATATTCACTCCAAGTCCGAAGATGTTCTTATTATTGAAAGTCCTGTGGGAATGCCAGGACGAGCTATTGACGGGGAATTTATTCACAATGTGAATAGTGGACTGGAGAGGCCTAAGAGTTGCTCATTCCATTGTATCAAAACATGTGATTATACAAAAAGCCCTTATTGCATTATTAAGGCTTTATATAATGCAGCCAAAGGAAATATGAAAAAAGGCTATGCTTTTGCCGGTAGCAATGCTTTTCTCGCTGAAAAAATCAGTAGTGTAAAAGAAGTAATGAGTACACTGGAGCGCGAGTTTTTCTTGGCAACCCATAAACTGGCTTAACCTACGGGATTTTCATTCCCATGATGGAGTTTGTCAGTCCCTTTACAATATAAATTAATAGCTGTTTTGATACAGCAAAAACAACAATTATGACATTTAAAGAATTAAATATAACCGAACCGATTTTAAAAGCTATTGAAGAAAAAGGATATGCAGTGCCCACTCCCATTCAGGGAGAGGCAATTCCGGCTGCATTAGCAAAAAGAGATATATTAGGCTGTGCGCAAACGGGAACAGGTAAAACTGCTTCGTTTGCTATTCCCATTATACAACATTTGCAAATGAATAAAGAGGCAGCCAAGTGCCGGGGGATTAAAGCGTTGATTTTGACGCCCACCCGTGAACTTGCCTTGCAAATAAGTGAATGCATTAATGATTATGCCAAATATACCCAAGTGCGGCATGGGGTTATTTTTGGCGGAGTAAATCAACGTCCTCAAGTTGACATGTTACACAAAGGAATTGATATCCTGGTTGCTACACCGGGACGTTTGCTTGACTTGATGAATCAGGGACATATCCATCTGGATAAGATACAATATTTTGTACTTGATGAAGCAGACCGTATGCTTGATATGGGATTTATTCATGATATCAAGCGGATATTACCAAAACTTCCGAAAGAAAAACAGACTTTATTCTTCTCCGCTACAATGCCTGATACAATTATTTCTTTAACGAATTCTTTGTTGAAGAATCCTGTACGAATCAGCATAACTCCGAAATCATCGACTGTGGATGCTATTGAACAGATGGTTTATTTCGTAGAGAAAAAGGAAAAGAGTCTTTTACTGGTTTCGATTTTGCAAAAATCAGAAGATCAGTCGGTGTTGGTATTTTCACGTACGAAGCATAATGCTGATAAGATCGTAAAGATACTGGGCAAGGCGGGAATTGGTAGCCAGGCGATTCATGGAAATAAAAGTCAGGCAGCGCGGCAGTTGGCTTTGGGCAATTTCAAGTCGGGCAAAACACGTGTGATGG
>NZ_JBDFVF010000016.1:0-138351 GCF_040913205.1 Bacteroides sp. MSSM.1001136sp1_RTP21357st2_D2_RTP21359_211015
TAACAAAGCCCGGGCTTGAGAAAGTCTGGGCTTTGCGCATAAAAAAAGGCTGTGTCAGCGTTTTGACACAACCTCTTCTTGATGTATAGTTATGTTATGATCATAATAACTTTTCAGGATGAGTTAGTTCTTCTACTAGCTCATATACAGTAGTACAAGGTTTGTGAGCTGCATAATCTGTTCCCGAAAATGATTCTCTTAAGCGTTGAGCATGTTTGATAGCTAATGATTCATCTCCTATACGTTGTAATATGTCGAAAGTTTCCGGTGATTTCTTTTTATATCGGTAGTTTGAATCATTTGTTCTATTTTGGATTTCCCTTTCTATTTTCTCAATGTATTGAGAACGGGATATGCCAGTATCCAAATATTGAAAATGTAGATAATACCAAAGTTCGAATGACTCATTAGACCATGCGCAAAGAATATGATTCTTTTTTGCAAGCTGTATGGCGTTATTGAAATCATTAAAGTCATCTTTATCAAAAACAGCCCATACCCTGTCAAACTCTTTATTTGATTTATCACGAATAGCTATGGTTTCTTTGATAAGACTGACTGTACCTTGTCCCTTACCTTCAATTGTAACTTCACGGATATCCGAATAACGGTCTTTTATTAAAGCCTTGAAATAGTTAGGTTCAGTTCTTTCACCTTCACATACGATAAGGAAACTAACAGATACATTGCGTATTGCTACTTTTCTTCTTTTATCCAGTTTTGCCTGTCTTTGTTCTCTTTTTATTTCCTCAAACCGATGTTTCGGCAGCAGTCTACTCATTGTGTATTAATCTTTAATATATGGAATTGCGCCATAACGTCCGTTGATATAATCTTTTTCAAAACTACGGTCTTTCCGAATTTTGTTTCCTTCCGGTTCTCTGAATTCTGCTAATGAATAGAGGTCGGTAGCTTCCGAATGATCTTTTTCCGTAAACCAAATCTGATCCCTACGGAATGTCTTTACATTCAGTAAATTAGTGTCGTGGGTAGCAAATATTAATTGAGCTCCCTTGGGATTTGTTTTGGGGTTATTAAAAAGTTTAATAATATGTTGAGTTAGCAGTGGGTGAAGCTTCGAATCGAGTTCGTCTACAACCAGTAGATCCCCTAACATCAATTGACTAATAACTAAGGCGGCCAAATCGAATAGTTTGTTAGTACCCGATGACTCATGTTCTTTCATGGAGAAGCGGGTTTCTCCAATGACTTCTCCCTGTTCATTATACAAATTATGTATGGTGTATGCTTTGATTTCTTTAGCCAACTTTTCATCTTCAGGAAGTTCAAATCTGTTAAACCCTACATTCATAGATTTCAAGAAGTCTTGAATCTCTTGTTGAAAGCTAAGATCCGGATTTTCAATATTACACATATCATTTGTAAATCCAGACCAAGATTCATGGTTAATGCCTGATATTATCCAAAAATTATCAATTTTGTAAATGATTTTTTTTGCAATTTCACCATTAAAAGAATCAATTGTCGATAAAAATAGTCCATTGTCACGTACCTTTTCTTCTAAACCTTTACCTTCATTATAATCGTCAGCTATTCCGATTCCTTCTTCCGTACGAACAAATAAGCATTTTTCCTTTTTCGCTTTTCCCTCTTTTGTATATAGCCATTCTTCATAAACTTTTTGATTATTTGCTGTGAAACCATATCTATATGCTACGTTATCTAGTAATAGTTCAATTTCAAAAAATGATGGTTCTTTGGCTGTTTCTTGATTTAATAAGAAAGGGGAAATTTTTAATTTGTCTGTAGAGTTTAATTTAGAAGAAGAATTGATAATCTTTTTAAATCTACCAATTGCCTTCAATAAATTACTTTTTCCACTTGAGTTAGCTCCATAAATAACAGCTGATGGAAGTAGTCTATATCCTTCTTTCTCTATAACAGATTCATTCAATTCCTTAATAGCGGTAGCTTCCATGCTCAAAACCTTTTTGTCTTTGAACGAACGATAGTTGCCTACTGTAAAATTGATTATCATATTGTTTTTATATTAAGTTGTCTATTCTATAGAACATGACAAAGATACGAATAGTTTTAGATAATTCTCTTAAAATGAGAGAAATTCTCATTTTAAGAGAGTAGAGTTGAGGTTGTGTGTTATTATGCCGTGTAAAAAGTAAGGGCGGCTCCCATCACGGAAGCCGCCCTTCTTATTTATTTAATTTCGAATAAATTCTTATTCCAGTCTACGAGAACCGTCGCCGATTACTACGTCATACACTTTCGGGCTTCTGCCGAATTTAGCTTTGAAAGCAGCTTTTGTTTTTTCAACGAAGTTGTCATACAACTCATCCTTAACAAGGTTGATCGTACAACCACCGAAGCCACCACCCATTACGCGTGAACCGGTTACACCGTATTCTTTAGCGCAGTCATTCAGGAAGTCGAGTTCTTCGCAGCTTACTTCGTACAGCTTGCTCATGCCGTGATGAGTTTCGTACATCTTCTGGCCAACAGTTTCGTAATCATCTTTCTCCAATGCCTCGCAAACATCGAGTACACGTTGGATTTCTTCGATTACATATTCTGCACGCATATAGTCTTCAGCGCTGATATCAGCTTTCGCTTCTTCTAGCATAGCCATTGTACAGTCGCGCAGGAATTCTACGTGCGGATGTTTTTTCTGGATAGCGGCAACAGCAGCTTCACAGCTTTGGCGACGCTTGTTATAAGCAGAAGAAGCCAATTCGTGTTTCACAACTGAATCCATCAGAACCAGACGATAACCTTCCGGATGGAATGGGAAATACTGATACTCCAGTGAACGGCAATCCAGACGGATCAAGCTACCAGCTTTACCGAATACGGAAGCAAACTGGTCCATAATACCGCAGTTCACACCACAGTAATTATGTTCTGTAGCCTGGCCAACTTTAGCCAATTCAAATTTATCTATTTTGTTTTCACCGAACAGTTCGTTCAATGCGAAAGCATACGTACTTTCCAAAGCAGCAGAAGAAGACATACCTGCACCCAGAGGTACATCACCTGCGAAAGCAGTATTGAATCCCTTCACATCAACGCCACGTTTAATCATTTCACGGCATACACCGAAAATATATCTTGCCCAGCTGGCGCGTGGAGCATCTTCTTCATTCAAACCAAATTCTACATAATCCTTCAAGTCGATAGAGTAAGCCTTTACTTTGTCAGTACCGTTAGGTTTGATTTCAGCAATCATCCCTTTGTCTACCGCTCCCGGAAAAACGAATCCACCGTTGTAGTCAGTGTGTTCACCGATCAGGTTGATACGGCCCGGAGAAGCATATAAAAATCCAGTAGTTCCGTCAAAGTGTTTAATGAATCGACTTCTTACGTATTCTGTATCCATGATATTTATATTTTAAAGGTGAATAAATTGAATTCTATTCTATGTGATTATTCCACAGGAATATCCTTATTTACATTCTTGCAACCTACCAAACCGTAGAACAACAGGTAAGCCAGAGCAGCGATAATCAACCAGTAGCTAGCCATATAACCTACAGAGTCAGAGATGCTTTGTTGGATCAACGGCAATACACCACCACCAACAACCATCATCATAAAGATTCCGGAAGCCTGTGCTGTATATTTTCCTAAGCCTTCTACTGCAAGGTTGAAGATACCACCCCACATTACAGAAGTACAAAGACCGCAAAGTACAAGGAACAAGGCACTTATAGGAACCTGTGCCATCATAAAGCCTTCGCCTACAGTGTAACCCGGCATTGAAACCGTTACATCTTTCGGAGTGAAGATAGCGATCAATACGAAAATGATAGCAGTAGCAGAAACAGCGATCAACTGTGCACGGCTGGAAACCTTACCACTGATAGCACTACTTGCAGTACGTCCCACAAGCATCAGCAACCAATAGATAGCAGCGATAGCACCACCGATAGCAGCACCGTTCATCATGATACCGGCACCTTTATCGCTTGAATCGGCAAGATAGAAGTTCAGTGTACCCGGGATACCAATTTCAATACCTACATAAATAAAGATACCGATTACACCCAGTAAAGTGTGACGGAAGCTCCATGGACTGTGAGAGAATTTTTCTTTCTTCACTCCACCTTTCTGAAGGTGTGGTTCAGGAATAGCAACAAATGAGATAACGATAAATGCAGCAACGAATACACCCATAGCAACGAAGAGCAGAGGAGCAACGTCAGACATAGCAGTACTTGAAGTAACAGTACCGATCAAAGCACCTACGAAAAGCGGAGTCAATGTACCAGACAAAGAATTAAGAGCTCCACCAGTTTGAATCAACTGGTTACCTTTGTTACCACCGCCACCGAGAAGGTTCAACATCGGGTTTACCACTGTGTTAAGCATACAAACGCAGAAACCGCAGATAAATGCACCAAGCAGATAGATTACAAAGTTTAATTTGATAACATACTCACCGAATGCGAATACTTCAGCACCTGCTCCGAATAAGCTGGAAAGATACTGTGTGAACAAACCGAGGAAACCTACTGCCATTGCAATCAAAGCAGTCTTCTTGTAACCGATCTTAACGAGCATGTTACCGGCAGGAATTCCCATAAACAGGTAAGCCAGGAAGTTCATCATATTTCCCATCATACCTAAAGTGTTCGAACCCGCATATTCATTTCTCCAGATTGTTCCGAATGGAGCAGCGAGGTTTGTTACGAAAGAGATCATCGCAAAGATGAAGAACATCGTGATAATTGCGACGAGATTACCGTTCTTTTTTTCTTGTGTCATGGTTCAAAAAAAATGTTAGTTTATAAAATTAGGTTAGTTATTTTTCAAATCTTATTCTTCTACCGTAAATTTGTAGACAGTGATCTGTTGGTATTCATCACCCGGCAGCAAGGTAGCCGATGGGAAATGAGGTTTGTTCGGAGTATCCGGAAAACACTGTGCTTCAAAGCAGATAGCGCTTCTGGCAGGGAATGTAGCTCCGTGTGCACCTTCAAATCCGTTGAGCCAGTTGCCCGTATAGAGTTGTACACCCGCTTCGGTGGTATATACTTCCATGATACGTCCGCTTTCCGGGTCCTTGCAAGTGGCAGCCAGGTCGAGCGAACCGCTTTCCATCTTGTTCAGTACATAACAGTGGTCATATCCTGCACCGAAAATCAGTTGCTGGAATTTGTCGTCGATACGTTCGCCTACAGTGTGTGGAGCACGGAAATCCATCGGAGTACCCTCTACTTTGGCAATTTCACCGGTAGGGATAGAAACTTCGTCGATAGGCGTATAGAAATCAGCGTTGATCGTAACGATGTGGTTGTTAACGGTAGGAGTAGGGTTGGAAATACCGGCGAGGTTGAAGAAACCGTGGTTAGTCAAGTTAACGACTGTAGCTTTGTCGGTGGTAGCGCGGTATTCGATAGTCAGTGCATTTACTTCATTTTCCAGGCGGTAAGTCATTTCCACTTCCAGATTGCCGGGGAATCCCTCTTCGCCGTCAGCAGAAACATAGTTGAATTGCACTGTGCTCTCATCAATCTGGACAGCATCCCAAACACGGGCGTGGAAACCGGTAGGTCCACCATGCAGAGAGTTAGGTCCGTTGTTAATCGTGAGTTCATGTTCTTCGCCGAACAAGGTGAATTTTCCTTTTGCGATACGGTTGCCGTAGCGTCCGATAGTAGTGCTTAGGAAAGGTTCCGGGCTGTTGATGACGTGGTCGATGCTGTCGTGTCCGAGGATTACATTAGCATACTTACCGTTTTTGTCCGGTACCATGATAGAAAGAATGGCGCATCCGTAATTGGTTACAGCTACTTCCATTCCCTTTGTGTTTTTGAGGATAAATAAATCAGTTTTCTTATCATTTATATCCTTTTGGAAATCTTTCCGGCTGAGCCCTGATAGATTCCCTTCTGTTGGGAATGTGTTATTCATGTCTGGTATTATTAAAAATTTCCTGCAAATAAAGGGAAATTCTTTCTTACTCACAAATTATTCCGACTAAATATGACAGGTGCTTTAGGAAAGTTTAGCTTTATTACTTCATCTTCTTTGGATGCAAGGACAAAAGATGATTTCTTAAATGAATTTTCATCCTCCTTTTCTTAAAAACTGAACTATTTTTTGTATGTTTGTTCCCGGATTGTAACAATCCGAGCGAATTTAATCTAAGTTTATAACAAGAAAAACAAAAATGTATCCATTAAAATTCGAACCTATTCTGAAGCAGACGCTTTGGGGGGGCGACAAAATTATTCCGTTCAAGCATTTGAATTCAGACTTGAAAGGAGTAGGAGAAAGCTGGGAGATTTCCGGTGTTGAGAACAATGAATCCGTAGTGGCTAATGGCCCGGATAAAGGTTTAACCTTGGCCGATATGGTAAGAAAGTATCGTGAGGAACTGGTTGGTGAAGCGAATTATGCCCGTTTCGGCAATAAATTCCCACTGCTCATTAAGTTCATCGACGCCAAACAGGATTTGTCAATCCAGGTACACCCAACAGATGAGTTGGCGAAGAAACGCCACAATTCGATGGGAAAAACCGAGATGTGGTATGTGGTAGATGCCGACAAAGGAGCTAAATTGCGTTCAGGATTCTCTGAACAGATTACCCCGAAAGAATATAAAGAACGCGTGTTGAACAATACGATTACCGACGTATTGCAGGAATATGAAATTCATCCGGGTGATGTATTCTTCCTTCCTGCCGGACGTGTGCACAGCATCGGGGCAGGTTCTTTCATCGCCGAGATTCAGCAAACTTCTGATATAACTTATCGTATCTACGATTTCAACCGTAAAGATGCGAATGGTAAAACCCGCGAACTTCACACCGATTTAGCCCGTGAAGCCATCAACTACGAAGTATTGGATGACTATCGTACTAAATACGAACCGTTGAAGGACGAACCGGTAGAACTGGTTGCCTGCACTTACTTCACGACTTCTCTGTATGACATGACTGAAGAAATCAGTTGTGACTATTCCGAACTCGATTCATTCGTGATCTTTATCTGTATGGAAGGATCATGTACAATGAGAGACAATGAAGGTAATGAACTGACTGTTAGTGCAGGAGAATCTATCCTGTTGCCTGCTACCACGCAAGATGTCACTATCACTCCCGAAGGAGGAAGTGTGAAATTGCTGGAAACATACGTATAAGATAATAGCGTACAAAATGAAGGTCATCCGACTTTGTTTCATCCTCATGATGGGCAAAGGCGGATGACTTTTTTTATTACTAATAGAATAAAAACGGCAAAAAACTCTTTAACTATATTTATTAAAAAGTTTATCTGGAACACACAAAAAGATTCGTTCTTTTGCCGCTAGCCAAATGGCATAATATATAAAATAACTAGTGATGTAATGAGGAACAAAAATGGATTTAGCCGATGTGCAGAGTTCTACATCGGCCGTTTGCGAAAGGAGGGACGCTATTCTACGGCGCATGTCTACAAGAATGCTCTCTTCTCTTTCAGCAAGTTTTGCGGCACGCTCAATGTGTCGTTCAGACAAGTCACCCGGGAAAGTTTACGACGCTACGGGCAGTATCTTTATGAGTGTGGCTTGAAACCCAACACGATCTCTACGTATATGCGTATGCTTCGTAGTATTTATAACCGGGGAGTAGAAGCGGGCATTGCGCCTTATGTGCCGCGACTGTTTCATGATGTTTATACCGGTGTCGATGTTCGCCAGAAGAAGGCCCTGCCTGCTGTCGAATTGCATAAGCTTCTGTATGAGGACCCCAAATCGGAGCGTTTGCGTCGTACACAGGCTATTGCTGCTCTGATGTTCCAGTTTTGTGGAATGTCGTTCGCTGATCTGGCTCACCTGGAGAAATCGGCTTTGGAACAGAATGTGTTGCGATACAACCGTATCAAAACTAAAACCCCGATGAGTGTGGAAGTACTTGATACAGCCAGTGAAATGATTAACCAGCTTCGCAATAGGGAAGATGCACAACCCGATTGTCCGGATTATCTGTTTGACATCCTTAGCGGCGATCAAAAACGTCTGGATGAAAGAGGGTACCGGGAATATCAGTCCGCTCTTCGCCAATTCAATAATTGTTTGAAGGACTTGGCAAGAGCCTTGCATTTGCAATCTCCAGTCACTTCCTATACACTTCGCCATTCTTGGGCAACGACAGCGAAGTATCGGGGAGTACCTATTGAAATGATTAGTGAATCATTGGGCCATAAATCTATAAAAACCACACAAATCTATTTGAAAGGCTTTGGACTTAAAGAACGTACAGAGGTAAATAAAGGGAATTTATCTTACATTAAAAACTGTTGTGTAGGCAGGGCAAAAAGTGCAAAGTATTAGTATTCAGAACTAAAGTATGTGTGTTACTTCTTAGGTAACGGAACTTAAATTTGACGCAAAGATAGACAAAAACATAAATAGTAAGCAAATATTCTTCCACTTTTTTTCGTTTTATCTGAAATATAGGAAAAAAACTATCCGAACATGAAATAACTTTATTTTCATGTTCTAAACTTTTTATTGCCTAATCTCTGGATTTTTCCTGTTGAGTATTAGGCAGTTCCTTTCTTGTGCCCTATTCCTATATGTGATTTCCATTTTTATAGAGACGCGCGCCTTGTGTGTGTATTGTCCGTTACCTAAGAAGTAACGGAATAACATGGGGTAAAAAAACATGATTTTAACAAAACCAAAATCACTTAGTGCTGGGCCTAGCGATGGGACAGGGGAAGGCGTAGCACACTCTAAACGCTGGTATGTTGCTCTGGTTCGTATGCACCACGAGAAGAAGGTAGCCGAACGTTTAGACAAAATGGGGATCGAGAATTTCGTCCCTGTCCAACAAGAAATTCATCAGTGGAGTGACCGTCGCAAAATAGTTGAGTCTGTTCTTCTTCCAATGATGGTATTTGTGCACGTAAATCCGAAAGAACGCAAAGAAGTTCTGGGTTTTTCTACAGTTAGCCGTTATATGGTGATGCGTGGTGAGAGCTCTCCGGCGGTAATTCCTGATGAGCAGATGGCTCGTTTTCGTTTTATGCTCGACTATTCCGAGGAAGCTATTTGTATGAACAGCTCTCCTTTGGCACGTGGTGAGAAAGTCCGTGTTGTGAAAGGACCTCTGACCGGGCTGGTTGGTGAACTGGTCAATGTCGATGGCAAAAGCAAGATTGCCGTCCGGCTGAATATGCTGGGATGCGCTTGCGTTAATATGCCTATTGGTTATGTCGAGGCTGTCTGCGAGAAAAACTAATCCCGTCATCATTTATCCACCATTTACATGAATACGAAATTATCCGGTGCTTTTGCACTGATATTCTTTTTCTTCTTTCTCTCGGCTTGCCAGTCCTATAAGAAAGTACCTTACTTGCAGGATGCGGAGATTTTGAAACAGGCGAATACGCAAGTTGCGCCTGTTCAGGACGCGAGGCTGATACCGGGTGATGAAGTTTCCATTCTTGTTTCCACTTCCGATCCGGTTGTTTCGCAGCCTTTCAATGCGCAAGGCAGTACGTTTCTATTGGACGATCAGGGAAATATCAATTATCCGGTTTTAGGTAAACTTCCTTTGAACGGTTTAACAAGTCGTGAAGCTGAAAACCTGATAACGGATAGACTGAAATCTTACGTGAAAGAAAGACCTACGGTAGTAGTCCGTATGTCCGGCTTTAAAGTTTCAGTTTTGGGCGAAGTGGCCTCTCCCGGTGTTTATCCGGTAGTGAATGAGCAGATCAATGTGCTCGAGGCACTTGCCATGGCAGGAGATTTGACTATTTATGGTGTTCGTGATAATGTAAAACTAATCCGCGAAGACAGGAATGGGCATAAACAGTTTGTTACACTCAATCTGAACGACGCGGATTTGTTATTATCTCCTTACTATCAGTTGCAACAGAATGACATCCTGTATGTCACTCCTAATAAAACCAAAGCGCAGAGCGCAGACATCGGAACAAGTACGACGATGTGGGTTTCGGGATTTTCCATTCTGGTATCTATTGCCAGTTTGCTGGTCAATATACTTAGATAATACCATCTAATTCCCGGTACTCCTCCGTACAATTAAAACACGGACACTCCTTCATCGGATTCAAATCATGATGGCCTACAATCAACGTCTTAGGAAATATTTTCCTCAATTCGCGGAGCAGACCGAGCAAAGAAGCCCGTTGTGCCAATGTACGCGTGTCTTTGGGACGTCCCGCCATATCCAGCCCTCCTTCGTAACAAATACCTATCGAATGGGTGTTATGGTCACGGCAGTGTGCCCCGACCTTTTCCAGAGGACGGCCTTGGTAGATTTCTCCATCCCGGGTGATGTAGAAATGATAGCCGATGTCACGGAATCTCCGGTGAAGGATATGATCTTGACGGCAAGCCTCCGCCGAAAGGGACTTTCCTTCCGGCGTGGCACTGCAATGAATGATAATCAGAGTGATGGTACGCATAAGGCTACATACAGCTCTGTACTCCGATCAGACCTCCGATAGCGGTGGCAACGGTGATAATCACTTTGATGATGAAGCTCCATACGGAGCGGGGAGAAGATGAATTACTCATGATGTTACTTTTTTAAAGATTAAAAATAAAGTATTTAGGATTAAGCAGCCGGATCAGGCGCTTCACCGCCACCATCCGGTTTCGGATCAGGGGTATCACCCGAATCAGAACCTCCTCCGGCAGTTGTTGGTTTCTGATATTCGGCCTGCTGTTTCAACTGGCTGTCGAGTTTCAGGTTGGTGGTTGACAAATTACCGGTAGCACGGGCTTTCAGACGCATACCAGTGATGTTTTTCTCCAATGAGAAATCTTCCAGCGTATCAGCTGCCTTACTGCGGATGCCCACACCAAAGATGGCAAGGTCGTCGATTTTCACACATTTGCCGTCGAGCAGCAGTTCCTTGATGCAGTCTACCATGTCGGAAAGCACACCTTTGATGACACCACCGGAATACGGTGAATTGTGTTTTGACATGTGTTCGGCAAGCTTAGCCAAATCAAATGTTTCGTCGCTTACCGCACGGGCGAACCACTTGCCTGCATTCAGGCCTTTTTGCTGTTGGTTTTGATAAATTTTGTAACGAATCATAAAACAATAAATTAAAGGGTTAAACATTGTGCCCGGGGGATTCTTTTCCCTTTCGACGATACAAAGATACAACCCTGAAACCCGCAGAAATCAATAGTCTACAGTTGCACGCGATTGTTGTCAATTATGCGCAGTAACGGTCGGTTATTCAATGGAAAAACGTAGGATATGTGAATATGTTTTGTTGTTTTTGTAATTGTAAATCAGAAACTTATTCATCATGAACGAATTCAAAATACGCGCCTACGGTCGCATGGAACTGGCTCAACTTTATTCTCCGGAACTAACTGACATTGCTGCATATCGAAAGATGAAGAAATGGATCTCTTTATGTCCCGGACTTCTGCAACGCCTGTACGACTTAGGTTACGAATCAAAGCGTCGTTCATTCACCCCGTTGGAGGTGAGAGTGATTGTAGATGCCTTGGGAGAACCTTAGAAGAGCGGAGAAGTAAAGCACCGCTTTAGCAATCGTAAAGCTATGCTTTACCACCTCTAAAGCGCCGCTTTAGGATTCATGAAACGTCTTGTTGTTATATAAATGCAAAGAATGCACTTTTTCCGAGGGCTCCCTAACACACGCACACATGCGTGCGCGTATAAACGCCTTTATCGTCTGTATTGATAAGCAATCCTTTTTTTATCAGACGGTTCAGCCAGCTAAGAGCAGTGTTAGGTTTGATTTTCATCTTTTCAGCCTGCTCCAACAACTGTGTGCGGGTGAACTGGTTGCCCATCATTTCAAAAAGTGCATCCCGGTCGGCATTGGCTCTATGTTTGACCTCTGTGGAAGGAAGAAAAGACAAGATATGTGTTGCATGACGATAGAGCGGAGTTACAAGTTCCAGCACCGCATGGAAATCTTCAGCGGTGATTGTCACATCCCAACGGGTGATAATGCCGTCTTTGATATTATCGGCGGCAATCTCCTTGTCAGGAGTCAGCAGAGGGGCGGAAGAACCCTTGAACTGATAAGGCTGGTCGCATTCCAGTGCACGTATCATAGCTATTTCTGCCATGATGCGGCACGTATTGACAGCCAGACGGGCTATGGAACTGCTCATTTCGTTATCGTTGGCAAGTCCCGAACGGAAAAAAAGATCGGCAAAGAGGGCATTGAACTCTTGCTTTTGCTCATCAGTGAGCCGGAGCGTATGAAGCCCGTGTGCTTTCATCAGGTCCAGTTGCTTTTTCCATTCCAGGCCTATGCCTGTGAAGATGGCTTCCAGATCGGTTTCGCCACTTTCAAACTGGTTGATCCATGTCCATATACCGTGCATATAATAAAACAGTTGGCGCGAGAAAAGACCGTTCTCTGTCGAGGGAATGAGTGGTTTTACTTGTGCGGGTGTGCCGGAAAGCAGGAGGGAGAGATAGCTTTTCTTTACCTCCCGGTATTCCTGGTCGGTGCGCCGGTTGTACGACAGGCGGTCGTGGTCGAATGCTTTGCGGAGTGTATCGCTCCAGTGTCCGTATTCAGAACCGATAGCAGCGGAGATGGTATCCGCTTCGGTTTCGCAGATAAGTCCTGTGCCGTTGGCATCCATGATATTTTGCAGAATACCTGTTCCGGTGTTATTGCCCGAGATGAGAAACATTTTATTCTTGGGCATTTGAGGAGCTTCCACTTTGCAGCGCTCCTTTCCCATGGTATCATAGGCGGCTTTCTCTTTTTTGTAGGCCTTGACCTCTTCCGCTACTTTTTGGCGGATCTCGTCATGAATAGGCTCTACAAGCAGCCGGATGAACAAAAGAATTCCCTTACCCGAGGCGGAAGGGGCTACAATAAAACTTTGCAGGTAAGGAGACTGGAGTTTGCCGGCGTATGGACATCTCACATATCGCTCCATGCTGGCACCTATGGCGGTCAATGCTCCGAGCAGCATGACATCGCGTTGTGTGGGGCTGGTGGCATAACTCATGATGAGCAACAGGATTTTCGGCCAGTTCGCTTCGGTGAAAGAGGGCAATGGCTGGTTCGGGTCACTCCCGTCCTGCAGTTCTTCGGATTCGTCCGGTTCTTCATTGTCCACCTTATTATATACATGCGTGTGTGTGAGATTTTTGGACGGTGCATTTCCTGCATTTTTTGCATTTTTCCGGTGGTTCATCACTCCCTCTTTGCAGAGAGTTACACCCGCCCTTTCAGCAAGATGGAATGCAGTGCCCAGATGGACATCTCCATGCCGGGTAGTAAGTGCATTGGAGAATATCCGTTCGGCATGTTCCCGTTCGTACTTGGCAGACACCCGGCACAACCGATGGAAAAACTCGCGTCCCGCTTCTCCGCAATCCGTTGCGATGGCGAACGCCAGTTGTACATATTCAGCATACGTAGGGGCAATATCCGCTCCTGCAGTTTCAACCGCCTCACAGAGGCGGCATAACGATTCAATATCAGTCATTATTTTGATTTTTGATTTATAATTTATGGTTATTCGTTGGTCTAAATAATGCTCCCGGGTCATGGCAAAGGAAGCAGGATCTCACAATGTCTTTACCGGAAAAGTCCACGCCTTTTTTCTTTTCTCCGAAAGGAGAAGGTGTTCCTGTACCATAGATCATCACCGTGTATAACATTGCTAACCTCATTTTTTCCGTAATACAGTTTACGTCATCGGCCATGGGTAAATGATTATAGGGTATGAAGGCTTTTACGCCTCGTCCGCTAGGACTGATAAACGTGAGCACAGGGTGGAGAAGAGGATCATTGAACAACGTCTTACGCATCTCCACTGCTTCCTGATAGGAGGTGAGATAGTCTATATCTACTACTGTTAGGAGGGAAGGATCTATGAGGCATTTGCTGCTGCGACGCGAGAATGTACCACAGGGAGTCACGTATGGTAATAGTGATGCTTTTGCCGTTCGTATATCTTCGGAGTTGCGTACTTGTTCGGTCAGAACTTTGAGATTCTCGTTGCAGGTAATCATTTGAAAGACTTGCTCTACGGAGACTTCGCAGCAGGGAATGAGCGTAGGAGGAGTAACTAATTGTCCGTGTTCGTCTTTAATGGGCGCAATGGGAGGCATGAAATAAGACATTCTAAAATCGTTTGTCATAATGTATCTAATTATTTGATTATCGCCTTGAATTTTCAAAACGCGGGGCGAAAGTAGGAATAGCTTTTAAATCAACTGTTCTGACATATCAGAACAGTTATAGGTAGAATCATGTATTATTTAATAACTTTAACAATTAACAGAATTACAAAAATGAAAAAGTACTCTCATGTAGCACTCGGTCTTTTCATCGCCGAGCAGTTTAAGAAAGCAGGTGTGAAGATAGCTCCCATGTGTACTGAAATAGGCTTGGGCAAAGCTGTCTACTATGCAAAGGTTATAAAAGGGGAGACGTTCGTTTAAGCCATTTCACCCGTCTTTTGGCTTACTTTTATGACTATCATACCAAAGAGGAATTTCGAGCCAAAGCAATTGAATGGGTCGATCGTTATATCGATTATCGTGAGAAACACGGGTGATGGGAAAGAAATTTAATCAATTGATAATAAAATAATGCAGGAAGTCCAACGTTTCAATAAAGTCCTAAAATCTTTTGTCCTTCTAGGGGATATCATCTTATTGAACTTGCTGTTATGGATGGTTACTTCGATTTGGGAAAACCGGTCTCCATTTGAGTATTCAATGCCTCTTCTCCAGAACATGGCTCTGATGACTTTATGTTATCTAGTTTGCAACATCCGTTCAGGAGTGATCCTTCATCGTCCGGTGGTTCGCCCGGAACAAATAATGCTTCGGGTGGCCCGGAATATGATTCCTTTTGTCTTGATAGTCTTTGGGCTTTCATACATATTCCATTTTGAATGTGTCAATCTGCGTCAGTTGGGGATATTTTATGTAGTTCTCATTATCGTTATCATTTCCTATCGTCTGACGTTCCGATCTATTCTGGAACTTTATCGCAAAAGTGGGAAAAATGTTCGAAAGGTAGTGTTGGTGGGTAGCCATGAAAATATGCAGGAACTTTACCATTCCATGACAGATGATCCGACATCCGGGTATCGTGTATTGGGATATTTTGAAGATTTTCCGTCAGACCGCTATCCTATGAATATAGCATATTTGGGACAGCCGTGTGAAGCTGTTGATTATTTGACCCGTAATGCGGGAAAGGTGGACCAGCTCTATTGTAGCCTTCCTTCCGCCCGTAGTACTGAAATAGTGCCGATTATCAACTATTGTGAGAACCATCTGATTCGCTTCTTCAGCGTCCCCAATGTCCGGAACTATTTGAAACGGAGAATGTATTTTGAAATGTTAGGTAATGTCCCGGTACTTTCTATCCGTCGTGAGCCACTTGAGTTATTGGAAAATCGTATTGTGAAACGTGGCTTTGATATTATTTGCTCGTTACTGTTCCTTTGTACCCTTTTCCCGATTATATATATCATTGTGGGACTGGCTATAAAGATAAGTTCTCCTGGACCTGTCTTTTTCAAACAGAAACGAAGCGGTGAGGATGGTCGTGAATTTTGGTGCTATAAGTTTCGTTCGATGCGGGTGAATGCTCTAAGTGATACACTTCAGGCTACAGAACATGATCCTCGTAAAACCCGAATCGGTGATCTGATTCGTAAGACGAATGTGGATGAACTTCCTCAATTTATTAATGTACTGAAAGGGGATATGTCTTTAGTGGGTCCCCGTCCGCACATGTTGAAGCACACAGAAGAATATTCCCATTTAATAAATAAATATATGGTTCGTCATTTTGTGAAACCGGGTATTACAGGCTGGGCACAGGTGACAGGTTTTCGTGGAGAAACGAAGGAGCTTTGGCAGATGGAAGGACGTGTGCAACGTGACATCTGGTATATCGAGCATTGGACGTTCATTCTGGACTTATATATCATGTATAAGACTGTGTGTAATGTCATCCGCGGGGATAAAGAGGCTTATTAGGTGAGGAATTGGAAATTGAGTAAAAATTAAATCAATAGTTGTAAAATTACATGAGTAGGTGGTTATGAGAAAACTGAAACGATTGACTTTGGGTGTGTTACTTGCTTTTTTGCTGGTATCCTGCCAATCATATAAGAAAGTACCTTATTTGCAGGATACGGCTTTTGTGAATGATACAGAACAGAGTGTTCGTCAGACAGGTGTGAAGGTTATGCCCAAGGATTTGTTGACGATTGCCGTATCTTGTTCTACTCCGGAACTGGCTGCACCTTTTAATCTGGTAAATTCGGGTACTGCTAGTGGAACGGAGGGAAAGACGGTAGGACAAGGAACTGCATCATCTGCTCTACAGCAATATTTAGTAGATAATCAAGGGAATATCAACTTTCCAGTATTGGGCGAGATTCATGTAGGTGGATTGACTAAACTGGAGATAGAAAATCTGATTATAGATAAGTTGAAGGTTTATTTGAAAGAAGCGCCGCTTGTAACTGTGCGTATTGTTAATTATCGGATTTCGGTATTGGGAGAGGTTACTAAGCCAGGAAGCTTTGTAGTCTCTAACGAAAAGATTAATTTGCTGGAAGCGCTCGCTATGGCAGGTGATTTGACTATTTATGGTATGCGCGATAATGTGAAATTAATCCGGACAGGACAAGATAATAAGCAGGAAATTATTACTATGGACTTGAATAAAGCTGAAACGGTATTGTCTCCTTATTATCAGTTGCAGCAGAATGATATAATTTATGTGACACCTAATAAGACTAAGGCGAAGAATTCGGATGTTGGAACTAGTACAGGATTGTGGTTCTCTGGTATTTCTATTTTGGTTTCATTAGCCACTCTTTTAGTAACAATATTAAAATAATCTACAATAAGCGAACAGTAATGAAAGAAAACTCGTACGACAATAATATGAATGAACTGGATGAAGAAAAAGTAAATTATCAGGAGCTTTTCTTTAAGTATATAATTCACTGGCCTTGGTTTGTAGCTTCCGTTTTGGCTTGTTTGATTGGTGCCTGGGTATATTTGCATTTTCAGACTCCTGTGTATCAGGTTTCAGCTTCTATCATGATTAAGGATGATAAAAAAGGCGGCGGCAATACCACTGATTTGGAAAGTCTCGGATTAGGTGGAATGATTACTTCTACCCAGAGTATTGATAATGAGATTGAAGTGTTACGCTCCAAAACGATACTGAAAGAAGTTGTTAATAATCTGGAACTTTATATAACTTATTATGATGAGGATGAGTTCCCTAAAAAAGAGCTATATAAGACCTCTCCGGTAATCGTGAATCTGACTACCCAAGAGGCTGATAAACTTCCAGGCATAGCTTTGATTGACATGAAACTTGCCCCTGAAGGTGGTTTGGATGTAAATTTGAAAGTGGGCTTGAGTGAATATGCTAAACATTTTGATAGACTTCCGGCTGTGTTACCTACCGATGCAGGTACCTTTGGATTTACATTGAAAGATTCCTTGTCAAATGGTAAGATAGAAGGGCAGGATGTAGTACGGAATATCAGCGCTGTAGTCAGCCAGCCGTTTGTAGTGGCAAAAGGATATCAGTGGTCATTAAATATAGAACCCACCTCAAAAACAACTTCTGTAGCGGTTATTTCGCTTATGAATACGAATATGCAACGAGGACAGGACTTTATCAATAAGTTGATAGAGATGTATAATCGTAATACAAATAACGATAAGAATGAGGTTGCTGAAAAGACAAGGGAGTTTATCAATGAACGTATTAAGATTATTGATGAAGAACTGGGAAGTACGGAAGATAAACTGGAAGTGTTTAAAAGAAATGCGGGCTTGACAGATATTAGTAGTGATGCTCAATTGGCTGTATCAGGAAATGCTGAATACGAAAGAAAACGTGTAGAAAATGGTACTCAGATAAATTTGGTTCGTGATCTTGCTAAATATATCAATAATCCGTCGAATGAGTATGAAGTATTGCCCGGTAATATAGGTTTGTCTGATGACGGATTAACCACTCAGATAGACCGTTACAATGAATTGATTATCGAACGCAAGCGTTTGCTTCGCACTTCTACGGAAAGTAATCCGATGATTGTAAATTTGGACACAAGCATCCGTGCCATGAAAGCGAATGTTCAGGCTGCTATTAATGGAACTTTGCAAGGCTTATTTATCGTTAAGGCTGATTTGGATCGTGAGGCCAGTCGTTTTTCCCGTCGTATTAGTGATGCTCCAGGACAGGAACGTCAGTATGTAAGTATCGCACGTCAGCAAGAAATCAAGGCGGGACTTTATCTGATGCTTTTACAGAAACGCGAAGAGAATGCCATCACTTTAGCTGCTACTGCCAACAATGCAAAGATTATTGATGAACCGGTAACTGATGGAGGTCCGGTATCTCCGAAGCCTAAAATGATTTATATGATTGCTCTGGTGCTGGGAGTAGGGCTGCCTGTGGGTATCATTTTCCTGATTGGTTTGACTAAATTCAAGATAGAAGGTCGTGGCGATGTGGAGAAATTGACTCGCCTGCCTATTGTAGGTGATGTGCCGTTAACAGAAGAAAGGAACGGTTCCATTGCTGTATTTGAAAATCAGAATACTTTAATGAGTGAAACTTTCCGTAATGTCCGTACCAACCTTCAGTTTATGCTTAAGAACGATCAGAAGGTAATTCTGGTGACTTCTACGGTCAGCGGCGAAGGTAAATCATTCATTTCTTCAAATCTTGCGATCAGCCTTTCTCTATTGGGAAAGAAAGTGGTGATTGTGGGTCTTGATATTCGTAAGCCCGGTTTGAATAAAGTTTTCAATATCCCTCGCAAAGAACAGGGGATTACTCAATATCTGTCGAATCCGGAAAAGGATTTGATGGCTTTTGTTCAGCCTTCGGATGTTAGCAAGAATCTGTATATTCTTCTTGGTGGAACTGTTCCTCCTAATCCTACGGAATTATTGGCCCGTGATGGTTTGGATAAGGCGATTGAAACATTGAAAAAGAATTTTGATTATGTGATTTTGGATACAGCTCCGGTTGGTATGGTGACTGATACTTTGCTTATAGGTCGTGTAGCTGACTTGTCGGTATATGTATGTCGTGCTGACTATACTCGGAAAGCTGAATTTACCTTGATTAATGAATTGGCTGATAGTAATAAGTTACCTAATCTTTGTACGGTCATTAATGGTCTTGATCTTCAAAAGAAGAAATATGGTTATTACTATGGGTATGGTAAGTATGGCAAATATTATGGCTATGGCAAACGTTATGGTTATGGCTATGGCTATGGAGAACATAAAGTAAAAGATGAATAATTTCAGTGTATGGGGATATACAATTGGCTAGAGAGTAATATTTATTTTAGTCAAAATATAACGTGTAACGGGTTTTTTGATCACCCCGAGGAGTATTTAGTTGTTTGAAGCCCTTCCTTGTTATAAGTAATTTATAGATCTAGTAGAATTTTGGCAACAATTTTAAACATGGTGGAGACGAGAACTGAAAAGAGTGTTAGAAATGCGAAAGTAGCTTTAATTTTTTATCTGGTACAGATATTATTGGGCTTTTTTTCTAGAAAAGCATTTTTTGATTACTTAGGTAGTGAAATATTAGGATTAAATACAACTGTTGCAAATTTATTAGGATTTTTGAATCTAGCAGAACTTGGGATAGGAACTTCAGTTGGTTATTTTCTGTATAAGCCTTTATTTGAAAAAGATCATGAGAAAATTAATGAAATAGTCTCTTTACAAGGATGGCTCTATAGAAAGATTGCGTATTTTATGCTAGGAGTTTCTGCTATTTTAATGGTATTCTTTCCATTGATATTTGCTAAGTCTCCATTATCTCTGTGGTATTCTTATTCTACTTTTGGGGTTTTGCTATTTAGTTCAATGTTGGGCTATTTTTTTAATTATAGGCAAATAGTTCTTAACGCAGATCAGAAAGGATATAAAATTCAGATAGTTGTACAAGGATTTGTGGTTGTTAAAACTATAATCCAAATTTTAGGTATCACCTACAGTGCATTTCCATATGTGTTTTGGATAGTTGTTGAACTTCTCTCGGCAGTCATTACGTCTTTTTTATTACATAGATTATTAAAGAAGGAATATTCATGGCTAAAGGGAAATGTTGCATGTGGGAAGAGCTATTTAAAGAAATATCCAGAGGTATTGAAAAAAACCAAACAAGCATTTTTTCATAAAATGGGTGGAGTCATTTTATCACAATCAAGTCCCTTGGTTATTTATGCGTTCACAAGTTTATCCATTGTTGCTTTATATGGTAATTATCTATTGATTGTGTCAAAAGTTGGAGCTCTTATGGGTGCAATATTCAACAGTACAGGAGCTGCAGTGGGAAATTTGGTTGCTAGTAATGATAGAAAGAGAATCATAGATGTTTTTTGGGAATTAAGCGATTCCAGAATGTGTATTAGTACAATCTGTATTCTTTGTTTATTCTATCTTACTAATCCGTTGATAACATTATGGTTAGGTGCTAATTATTGTTTAGGAAAGGATTTTCTTTTATTATTTATAATATTAACCAGTATTAGTATGCTACGAACTACTGTAGACAGTTACATTTATGCATATGGTCTGTTTCAAGATGTATGGGCTCCTGTATTAGAAGCTGTTTTAAATTTGGGATTATCAATCTGTTTAGGATACTTTTGGTCTCTAAATGGAATTGTATTAGGGATAATACTCAGCCAAATGATAATAATTTTGATATGGAAGCCTTATTTTCTTTTCGTAAAGGGGATAGAAGTAGAAGCTAGTAAATATTTTGTTCCAACCATTTTTAGATATGCTGGTATATTTTTTTTATTTGTAGTTACATATTTTATCTTTGATTACTTACAGATAGAGACTATAAGTAATTTGAAGCAATTAATTATTAGTTCATTATATGTATTTCTTATTTGTACTGTATTAACTTTTGGCGTTTTTTATCTATTGTTTCATGGAACAAGAGATTTTGTAAGTAGACTAGTAACGATGTTCAAACGAAATAATTCTTAATAATATACAGTGAAGCCTAAAATATCTGTTATTATACCTGTATACAACGTGGAGAACTATCTCAATTATTGTATAGATAGTATACTTTTACAAACTTTTACAAACTTTGAGCTACTGCTTATTGATGATGGTAGCTTAGATCGCTCTAGTATTATTTGTGATGAGTACGCAGAGAAAGATGTTCGCGTTCGTGCATTTCATAAAACAAATGGTGGGGTAAGTTCAGCCCGAAATTTAGGTATTGAATTATCCTTGGGAGAATGGATTGTTTTTATCGATTCAGATGACGTTATTGGTGCCGATTATTTAAGGAATTTCAATATAGACGAATACCCTAATAAAGATCTTTATCTAATTAAGGGTTTTGAAAAGGGAGGGGATAAAAAAATCTTTTTTTCAAATGCTCCTACTGACCTCATAACTGTTGAAGATGCTATTACAGGTTTGATTGGAGTTAATGGACTTTGCCTGGCTGTATGGGGGAAGATGTTTAAAAAAACAATATTGAATAAATATAAAATTCGTTTTGTTGATAAATTATCTTTTTGTGAAGATCTTATTTTTTGCTTTAATTATTTTAAACATATTAATACGGTCTATGTATCTGATGATTGTAGCTATTATTATAGGCAGATAGAAAATTCATTGTCGAATAAAATTATCGACTATAGAACCGTGTACAAAGCTCTAAAGCTACATTCTATAGATTATATCTATTTTCAAGAAAGATATTCTGACAATTTTATTATCAACAATTACTTTGCGTCTTTTATCTTAGCTTCAGGTGTACTTAGGATTATTGAACAGATAATGAATGAGGTTTCAATATCGGTGAAAGAAAAGAAAAAAATAATAGCAGATTGTAGAAAATTGATAAAACAGGTAGTGTCACCGTCTAAATATATTAAACTACCTATAAAACAAGAAATAAAACTATTTGCTATCATGCATTTACCGTACAGTGGACTTGAACTATTATATAAAATGAAATGAAAATCTTCGGATTTTATAAGTGATCCTTTTTGATAATATTTGTAGAACGAATCATATTAGATAAATATAATATTTATTAGGTACTTAGTTTAGCGAATGAATTATTAGATGATGATGAAAAATCACAGTAAACTCGGGGCAATGGCTGTACAGCGATGGGTGTATATTAAATACTTTTGTGCGTTATCAGTAGTTGTTTGCCACTTGTGTAAACTGATATATCTTGGTCCTGTATTTTCACAGTTTTTTGATTTTGGTACGTATGCGGTAGCTGTATTTTTCTTTCTTTCGGGATATGGATTAACATATTCTTGTATTTATAAGAAAAATTATTTGAAAGACTTTTTAAAGAAGAGGCTTTTGAAGATCTTTTTTAATTTATTTTATAGCAACATTGTTATGGGTAGTTCTCTCGCCCCTTTCTATTCATAAAATAATACACACATATGAGGTGTGGCAGATATTGTCTGTTTATCCCATTCTCCCATATGGCTGGTATTTTGTTGTTTTGATGTTTTTATATCTCATTTTATCTCTCCATAAAATGGAAACGTTCTGTCTTGATTTATATTATATTGATAATTGGTTATATAGTATGTTTCCTATTTGAAGTAGGTGAATGGGTATATATGACATCGCCTTGTTTTGCATTAGGTGTATGGTATGCAGAAAATGAAAGTCGCTTTTCTGTATTCATTCATCAATATAAATACCGAATACTTGTGGTGTTGATGATTGTTTTCATGTGTTCGTGGCGTTCATATTTCTTAAGGATGCTTCATGTGACATATAGTCTCCAAACATTCAATGGAATTATTAGTTGTACCATAAGTGCATTGGTTTTGGTTGGTGTCATTATTATAACTTTGGAAACTTGTAAACTATTATTTCTTACAAGATATCATCTTCCTGATTATTCTTTTGAGATATATCTTTCACAATGTATTTCCATATCTTTTGTTACGCATTATATGAATCAATCTACATCAAATACAATGTTTACTATCGCTAATTTTCAATGTGTTGTTTATGCTGTATTTATGACAGGTATTCTTGCTTTTTTATTTCATTTGATAATTAATAAAATTCAAAAATATGTATCAAAATAAGAGACCGTTGCATATCATTATGCCAATGGCGGGCGAAGGTTCTCGCTTTATGAAAGAGGGGTGGACTACGCCTAAGCCTTTGATTAAACTGAATGGCAGAGAACTTTTTTTGCATGCTATTGATAGCATAGATATTTCAGGAATAGAAATGAAGTATAGTTTTATAGTGCGGCAGGAACATATAGACAAATATGGCATTGATAAAGAAATAAAAGCTATTATACCGCACGCTAATATCTTTGCCGTTCAGGAAACGACACGCGGTGCGGTAGAGACTTGTTTGATGGCTCGTGAGGTTATTGAAGAGGAGGATGCTGTGCTGGTGATGGACTGTGATTTGGAGTTTATTAGTCAAGGATTTAATGTGTTGATCAAAGAAATCCTTTCAAAATCCGTAGAAGAAGTAAATGGCGGAGTATTGGTGAGTTTCGATTCTAATGAGTCTAGATACAGTTATGCCGCGATAAATTCGGAAGGGTTTGTGACGCGTACGGCAGAAAAAGAGGTGATAAGTCGTCATGCTCTTTGCGGTGCTTATTTCTTTTCATCGGCACGTTCGTTTATTTATGCGGCGGACAGTTTGATGCATCAAACTAATTTCTCAAAGTCTGAGTACTATGTTAGCTTGCTCTATAATTACTTGTTGCAGCGAGGTGAAATTGTGAGACTTGCCGAAATGGAGGAGTATTATTCTTATGGGACTCCTGAGGAATTGAATCGATATACACAATCTGAATATCATGAGTAATGCAACAATTTTTAGCGAAACCATCAGAAGTTAATAATTTTTATGCGTGAGATTGTCTTTGTAAAATAAGGAAGAAGAACAGCCTTCATGTTTATATTGTAAATTGGATATTCGTAGATCTGCTCAGTTTCTTTATTCAATTTATAGGAGTATCTTTTGTTCTGATTATTATACCCCGATTGTTGTTTTCACACTGTAGTTTTGTACTTCTCAATTGTCTATTTTGGTGAAGGCTAGATTATTTTGATATTCTTGACTTATGAATCTAAAACTTATTATAACCGACTTTGACGGAACATTGGTGAATACCTTCGAAGCCAATTATCAAGCTTATGCTGAAGCATTTACACAGTGTGACAGAAAATTGACTCGCGATTCTTATAGACAGTGTTTCGGCTATAGGTATGATGACTTTATGCGAGCGGTAGGCGTTGACGATGCTGACGTACGACAACGCATCAGGAAAATAAAGGGGGAAGTATATCCTTCTTACTTCGAATATTTACAATCTAACGAACCGCTTATCAATTTTATTCGTGCGTTTCATAGGGGTGGGGGAAAAACCGCAATAGCCTCTACCGCGCGTCGGTTGAATCTGGTTAATACGTTGCGATATTTACATTTAACAGAACTCTTTGATTGTATTTTGGCAGGTGAAGATGTGACTCACGGTAAGCCTAATCCAGAGATTTATCTAAAAGTGATGGAAAGAATGGAAGTATCTGCTAGGCAGACTTTAATTTTTGAAGACTCGGAAGTAGGCTTTGAGGCTGCTGAGGCTTCGGGAGTACAGTGTGTAAAAATAAATCAAGCATTTTATGGATATTGAAGTAAAAGGTCATAGTGGTTGTTCCATTGATATAGTACGCGAAGGTAAGGAGTTGTTTATCCTTAAAGGTACTTGTGACCCCAAGTATGTGGAGCGACTTTATCAGCAGGCTTTGAAGCAACAGAGGGCTGGTGAACAGGAATATCAGTACATTCGTGTGCCGCAGATTGTAGATATAGAGAGACAAACGGATACTATGATGATGAAGATGGAGTATGTATATTCACATAATTTCATAGATCATTTTGAGGCGGCTGGATTTGAGCAAGTGAATTATTTTGTGAAAGCTATACATCTATTCTTAAAGCGAGAAATAGAGCAATCAATTATGACAGATGTACCACGCTCAATGATTATCGAGAAGTTTGAAGATGTAAAGAGTAAAATAAATCAAAATGTATTGTTGTGTATGGATGAAGAAATAAAATATCTGCTACAACAATCTGAAATTCGCTTCAAAGTTCTGCCCGAAGTCTTGGAGATACCTGTAGGTTGTTGTCATGGCGATCTTACCTTCTCTAATATTCTTTTCAATGGTAATAATTATTATCTGATAGATTTTTTAGATTCTTTTATAGAGTCACCGCTACTTGATATGGTGAAAATTCGTCAAGATACGCGCTATCGTTGGAGTACACTGATGTATGAAGGGGAATTTGATGAGACGCGCTTTCATATAGTGTCAGATACTATTGATCACCAACTTGATGGTGCTTTTAAACAGTATATATGGTATCGTACTTTTTATCATACTTTACAGTTGATGAATTTTCTACGTATTTTACAGTATGCTAAAGAGAAGAAAATTGTGGCTTATCTTAAGAAAACTATTCAAAGCATATTAAATTATGAGTAAATATACATTGATTGTTCCCATTGCTGCTGACACTGATAAAATGGGGACCGAAATGCCTTATCTGTTTGGGCTGGATAGCAATGGCTTGATGTATTGCGTAAAATCGATCATGGGGTTACCGTTAGAAGCTTTTAGTGATATCTATTTCACTATTCTGCACAAACATAACTTACGTTATAAACTATTAGAAATGATGCAGATTCAGTTTGAACGACTAGGTATTGCACACAAGACACACGTTTACGAGCTTTGGGAGTCTACATCTTCACAGCCTGAAACACTTTATCACACAGTTGTGGGGAATCATATCACAGGTGCAGTGCTTTTTAAGGATGGTGATAGTTATTTCACAACCGAAGTGTATCCTGAAAATATGCTTTATATCTTTCCGCTAGATGGTTTGCAGGTAGTAAATCCGCAGAATAAAAGTTATGTAACGATTGATGAACAGTATTACATTACTAACATTATTGAGAAGAAAATTGTAAGCCGTTTCTTCTGTGCGGGTGGATACAGTATTGAGGATGTACAAGATTTTGTGTTGGAGTATGAAAAGCTTTCTACTTTGCCACAGCTTCATTTATCTCACATTGTCTATTCGTTGTTGTTGCAGCAGGCTCATTTTCGCCCTCAGATAGTGAAAAACTATCAAGATTGGGGTACAAAAGAAGATTTTATTCGTAAAAATAAATAAATATATTATGCGGGTTGTAAATTTGTTTCGTCGTAATTGGTGGGCGATATTATATTTTAATTTTAAAATGTTACCGTTTAGGCAAGCGGTAAAATTTCCATTTGATTTCTATGGAGCCATTCGATTCCAATCTTTAAGAGGTAAAGTAGAGCTTAATGGACAGGTAAGGCGAGGTCAATTTCAGTTTGGTCGTTTTCAGTATGAGATATTTCATAAAGAGCCAACAGTTATAACAATTGATGGTCTATGGAAGTTTAATGGTTCGGTTATGTGTATGGGAATTGGATCGCAAATAGAGATTCATGAGAAAGCAATTTTTGAAATGGGAGAAGATATCGTTTTCGGAGCTCGTGCACGTATTTTTATCAGAAAAAATGTTGTATTACAAAATCATATTAGATTTAGTTGGGAGGTTCAATTATTTGACTCTAATTTCCATTTTATGCGCAATATAGAAACTGGTATGATTCCTTATATAAATAAATCTGTTTTTATTGATGATCATTGTTGGATAGGAAATCGGACAACAATTAATAAAGGCACTAGAATACCAGCATATTCTATTTTGGCTGGAGGCAGTATGACAAATAAAAATTATGCAAAAGATGGTAAAACTCATTTGACTTTAGCTGGGTGCCCTGCAAAAATTGTAGCGGAAGGATATGAGCGAATCTTTGAAACGGAAGAAGAAGAACTTTGTAATCAACTTAACGAAAGAGAATATAAAGAAAATATATGAGGCTTGGAATAACGTATTGTGGCAGAGATCGTAAAGGGCTATGGAGTGGTACATGGGATGCTTTTGATAAATATTTTGGAGAGCATGATTCAATAGAAAGTATAGAGTGGGTATCTGTTTTTCCAAATATCTCTAGATGGTATCAGAAATTGTTAACCTTATATAGTAGATGCTTCTATTTTAAGGATGGCAATCCTTTCGAGTTACAGATGTATCCACTATTCAAACGAAAAACCTTGAAAGAAGTCAAACTGATGGGGGCCGAGTGGATTATTGCCAAAACTATCACAGATGAATTTCCTCACGATAAGAAATTTTGCACCTATGTGGACGCTGATTTTGAGGAAGTGATGAAAACCGATATAAATCGTACAAAACTTTTATTTAACTTTTACTTGAATTATTATCACCAAAAAGCTGGAATAGCTTATCGACGTCAGAATCTTATCTTCACACAGAATGAGTGGACTCGGCAATCGTTAATGAGAAAGTTTGGCTTGGAGCCAGAGAAGATAATAAATGTGGGATTTGGCATCAATCTTAAAACTTATGAAGGTGAAAAGTTGTATGATAATGATTTATTGCTTATTGTACTTCGACAGTACAATGCTAAAGTAAAAGGATTAGATCTGCTTGTAGAAGCATTATCCATAGTGAGAAAACAATGTCCAAATGTGCGTTTGGCTGTAGTAGGTAATGAACAATACAAAGGGGTGGATGGCGTGGATTGCTATGTGGATGCACCACGTGAGAAGACCATAGAACTCTTTCGGAAGGCTACTCTCTATGTGATGCCTTCGCGCAACGAACCTAATGGAATGACTTACCTCGAAGCCTTGTGTTACAAAACGCCCTTTGTGGCTTTGAATCGTTTTGCCACCCCGGAGTTCTCTGGTAATGGCAAATGGAGTTTTCTCTGTGAAAAGGAAAATGCTCACCAACTAGCTGATATCATTATAGATGCAATGAGTGATAAAGCACGTCTCAAAGTGATGGGTGAGTTAGGTCAGCAATATGTGAAAGATACCTTTCGTTGGGAAAAAGTAGTAGATAAGATGTGTAGTGCAATGAAAAATTATAAAAGATAAGCATGGAGAATCTGAAGGGTAAACCGCTAGTAAGTGTTATTGTGCCCATTTACAATGCAGAACAATATCTCACTGCATGTGTGGATGCATTATTAGCACAAACCTACACGCATATAGAGATTCTCTTGGTGGATGATGGAAGCAAAGACCGCAGTGGTATATTGTGTGATGAATATGCTCAACGAGATAGTCGTGTACGAGTGCTACATCTTCAGAATGGCGGAGTGTCGCGAGCAAGGAATCATGCCCTTGAAGTAATGAAAGGAGAATGGGTGTGTTTTGCTGACGCAGATGATGAAGTAACTCCATACTATGTAGAGCACTTTGTGGATGCTATGGAAGAGGGGATTGATGTGATAATATCGGAGGTAATATTTGTTCATGAAGAGGGCAGGAACGAAAGGCTATCTTATAAAAGACATGGTACGTTACCGCTGACCGAAATCTTTTCAATAAACGAACTGAGTGCCCATGGTTACGCATGTGCCAAATGTTATCGCACTTGCCACATGCGATCGGTTACATATGGGCTGATGCTACGCTTTCCTGAAGAGATAAAGTATTCGGAGGACTTACTCTTTGTGATGCAGTATTTAGAGGTAAGTCCGCAGGCTAAATACATCTCATATGCTGACTATATTTACTACCTGCGTAGTAGCAGTGCTAGTGGCAAGATATTTCCTTTCAATGTGGAACAGAGTTGTTTTTGTCGATATATTAAACAGATGAAGCGGTTGTCGGCTTTGGCAGGAGTGGATTTGATGCAAACGCCTTCATCGTCCTCAATTTTAGTTATGCTCTTTGCTCGGGTACGTAACTGCATGTATATGCTTGGTGAACTTACAAGAAAAAAGCGTGTGTGGTTTTATCGATCGGTGACATCTGAAGTGAAAAATACTATTTTGAACTCTTTACAATCGTCTAATATGCTTGTCAGGATTGGCTATAAGTTGTTCATGGCAAACGGATATTGGTATTTGTTGGATGCCTATTTTTATGTAATGATGAATTTAAAACGGCTTTTATCAAAGAAGAGATGAGTAGAATGGAGTATATTTTACCTGACAACGGGAAGCAACGATTGGGATGGATTGATATGATGCGGGGTATTTGTATGTTCTTGGTGATATTGCATCACAGTGGAGCGCCGGAACTATACCAAAGATTTCTATCTCCTTTTTTCTTATCCGGTTTCTTTTTTATATCGGGTTATCTTTTTTTGAATCCACAGAAGTCTTTTGATGGAAAACTGAAATTTATTCGTGTTGTAGAGACTTTGCTAATCCCTTATTTTCTGTATGCTACGCTGACTTATTTCGTAAAAGCACTCTATGTAGAGGTATGGCAGCAAGGTAATTGGAACATCTTTATTTCCTACTTTGAAGAGCTCCTTTTAGGTAAGAAACTTTGGTTTATGTCGGTGTTAGTGGTATGCGAAGTGGCATTGACAGCATTCTTGTCTGTCTCTCGAAAACCGATGTGGATAGCAACTTTTACAGTGGGTGTAGCTGTGTTATGGTGTGGCACCTCACTATCTTCTGGAAAGTTTTATCCATGGTATTTGGGCCAGGCTTGTATCGCATTACTCTTTATGTCGGCAGGCATAGGAGCAAGAATATATGGTCAAATGTTGCAAGTGGTGATGAAAAAAAGTGTAGCCATCACTTTAGGTATGGTCTATTTGTCTTGGGTGGCATTGGATTACCATTACCATCTAACTCATATCATGTTTGCCAGTAACTGTTTCGAACCATTGTGGCTCTTTCTGTTAGTGGCTTTGGTGGGAGTAATGGCTTTAGCCGGAATCGTTTCACATCTACCTAATTTTTCGTGGCTCACGGCTTTAGGAAGAAATACATTGGTGTTTTATTTCTTCTCCAACCAAGTGATAATGTTAGTGTTCTCCCAAGTGGAGAAACTTCAGATTGGAAACTATTATATCAGTTCATGGTTGGTGGCGGCAGTCAGTAGTTTGCTGTTGGCTATACCTGTAGTGGTGTGCAATAAGTATCTGCCATGGATGGCGGGTAAATGTACAATCATCTCGAAAAGATATTCGTTATGATGAAAATTTTTAAAACTCCTTCAATATGGATGCCCATTGTTTTTGCTTTGATGGACATGGCGGGGCGGATAGGTAATATTGGGTATACACTCTATTATCCATTGCTGTTGATATTGGCATTTATATCTTTGAAACACAAAAGTAGAACAGACGGGATATTTGGTTTTTATCTGTTGGCTTGTGGTATGAGTATTCTATTCAATAATATTCCATCGTTCTATAATATCTATGTGCGATTTGTAGCATATATTCTACTTTTTGTAGCTTTTACACCTTTGGTGAATAGTAGATATGCATCGGTACTGCGGATGAGGAGTATTCAGTATTTCTGTTTTTTTACGGTATTTATAGTAGGCATAAACTTCGTATTTTTTAAAGGAGGCAACATCTCTGCAGCTCAACAACAGATTTATCAGAATGTGGGCATGTATGTAGGTAGTACGGGCAATAATGAAATGGGAGCCTTGGGTGCAATTAGTTTGGCTTATTTGGCAGGGCTTTTGATGTATAGAAAACAATTTTTTAATAAAGTATGGATTGCGGTCATTGGTTTATTTATGGTTTCGAATGTGGCTATGCTTCTGATGGCTTCGTCGCGTAGTGCGGTATTTTGTGCATTTGCTGCCATTATCAGCATGATATACGTGAAAAATAAACAAAATTTAGGTTCTTTTGCTGGTATTCTGTTGGGATTCTTTTTCTTGATTTTTGTGCTCTATCCTTTCTTTACAGAATATGCACGAGGCATTATTGAGTTTAAACAGGGTGGGGACTTGACGGCTTTCGATACGAACTCACGCGATGTATTATGGGCATTGCGCATGAAAGAGTTTGAAAGTAGTCCATTTTGGGGTATTGGCTTTGGAACGATTTCGGATTATAATTCATGGACAATAGCTAGTGGTGGTACGGTGGAAACAGGATCGAGTTGGTGCGCAGCATTGAGTCAGACGGGACTGTTGGGAACGATACCCATTGTGTGGATAGTGGGTGGAAATTTGAAATGGTTGCTGTTTACAAAGAAAGAGCACGATTATCTAACCGTATTACTTACAGGACTAACAATCTTCTTCACCATTCACCCTATTTCAGAAGGCTATTTTACAACAGTAGGCGCTATATTGTGTGTATTGTTTTGGACTGTTCAGGGTATAGTTTACAGTCTTCGAAAAGGGGTCTTTAAGACTTCGGATATACCCTTGTTGGTGATTAATCAACGTAAATTCAGATTATTTTGAATATGGAATCTACTACTTATAGTAATGAATCAGGAAAGGATATTGCTAGGACACGTTATGTTTGGCTGGATTACTCCAAGGTGCTTTGTATAGCTGGTGTGGTATATGGGCACTGTGTGGCTGATGTGTTAAGTAGTTATATTTTTTTGTTTCATGTACCGATATTCTTTATTATAAGCGGAATACTTTACCGTCCTAAACGCTATATAGATACATTGAAAAGTTTGTTCGTTCCAGTGTTACTTTTCAGTTTGTTACTCTATCCATGGCATTTATACGGCATTTGGAATCAAGGACGCGGTTGGTCGTTCGAGACTATGGTGATGGAGTTTGTGATGGGACTCTTCTGTTATGATTTTAAAGTAGGTTTTCCTATCATCCCTCCTTTTTGGTTTGTAATGACGCTGCTTGTGATGCGGCTTATATCCGATACATTGACGAAAATAAAAATAGATGAGTGGTGGATGCTCCCCCTCTGTGTAGCGGTACTTTACTTCTCTGAGGGAGATGATGTCTATTACGACTATCTGTTTCTGCCACAAAGAGCTTTGCTCTGCTTTCCTTTCTTTCTGTTTGGACAAAAGTTGAAGCCTTGTCTTAAATGGATTATCCAATTAAAGTGGCAGTTGGCTGTTGGTGGATTAATAATTGGGCTAGTATTCCAGTATTTCTTCGGTTCTTTCAACACTATAAGTTGTACAACTAACATCTTTCCTTCTTTTTATATTATTCCGGTTGTAGTCTCTTTCGGGATATTCGGTATGTGTATAATTATGGCCGACTGGAAGGGGAGTCTGCATTGGATAACAGTGTTGTCGAATGGGACATTGGTAATATTGGGTTTGCATGAACTTCTACTGGTGGTAATGCGAAGACTTTCGGGTGGATGGAGTGCACAGTTTCCCATTATGGAGGTGGTGATAGTAATGCTGGTGCTTTACTTCCCTATAGTGTGGATACAAAATAAGGTCCCATGCTTGATTGGAAAATTTAAAAGCAAATAAGTATAGATATGATACCTAAGATTATTCATTATTGTTGGTTTGGGAGCAGTCCACTTCCATATGAATTTCTAACATATATAGATGGCTGGAAGAAGATATTTCCAGAGTTTGAAATAAAATGTTGGGACGAGACCACATTTGATATTTTTGCTTCACTGCCTTTTGTGCAGGAGGCATATCAAGTAAAAAAGTATGCCTTCGTGGCTGACTATGTGCGTATGTGGGCTATGTATCAATATGGTGGTATCTATATGGATACTGATATTCAAGTATTAAAGCGCTTTGATGAGTTCTTGAACTATCGTTTCTTTACTGCTATGGAGTATCACGGAGATAATGTCCGGATTAACCACGTAGAAGATCAACTCACTTCCCAAGGATACAAAAAAAATAAAGAGGATGTAATCATTGATATATGTATAGAGTCAAGCATATTTGCAGCAGAGAAGAATCATCCCTTTATAAAAGATTGTTTAGATTATTATATAGGAAAACACTTTATTTTACCAGATGGGACATATTATGATAAGATAATTGTACCAGTAATCATGGCTCTAGAAGCAGAAAAGTATGGTTTTAGATATGTGAATGAATTTCAGACACTGAAAGAGGATATGCATCTTTTCCCGGATGAGTACTTTACTCACCCCTCTAAGCAGACAGAAAATACATATGCTCTTCATATGGTGAAAAATAGCTGGAAGAAAATGAACTTTAAACAGCGAATTTATGCAAAATTGGCGCAGATAAAGGTGATAAAAGCCATATATAATAAACTGGAGCAAATCCCTCTAGTACAGAAAAAATTTGATAAAATACAACGTGATACATGGCTGAAATAAGCATGCAGAAATCATCTTTGAGAATTGAATGGATTGATGTTTGCAAGGGGCTTGGTATCTTCTTGGTTGTAATAGGTCATACTAGTATTGCACAAATATCGCAGACGGTTTATAATTGGATTTATTCCTTTCATATGCCGATGTTTTATATGCTTTCAGGCATGATGTTGAATGATAGCAAGTATAGTGACTTTCGGTCATATATAAAAAGACGATTAAAAACATTAATTATTCCGTTCTTCTGCTTGAATACACTGGTATGGTTGATAGTGAAAGGACTTAATATATCTCATATTCAGACTGATTTTACAGAACTCTTAACAGGCTGTTTAGCTATGTACTTTATTCGTGCTTTATTTGTTTCAGAATTGTGGTATTTCTTCATTAATAAACTGGCAAGCAATTGGGTGTTGAAGTTATTTATAATATTTCTTTTAATAGTTCTGTCTGATTATTTTCGTGGTGTTCCTTCTGAATATATAGGTTTAACTAGAAATGAGGCTATTGGTGTGATATTACCTAGTATGCCACTTTTTTATTATGCCGTAGGTCACGTAATAAGGAATATGGCTCTTAATTTAAATACGCATGAAATTAAATATTGGCTGGTAAGTTCTGTAATGATAGTATTGATTATAATATCATGCCTTTTACAACCTGTTAGCTATGGATATTTTCACATCTTACCGGCCTTTTGTGGTATAATAATATTGGGTTTACTTAGTATATTGTTATCAAGACTATCTGTAACTTTATTAAACTCTACAGTGTGCTTTATTGGTAGAAATACATTGATTATAGTAGCGTTCCATCAGATTATCTATAATTCAATGAAGATATTAACAAAGTATTTGTCTCTATCCACTGTGCAAGATGCAACATTGCGATTGCTCCTATTGGCATTAACCTTATATTTTTTAATAAGAAGCTTTAATAAGTATGCCCCGTGGCTTGTGGGAAGATGAATTTTATATGACTCAATCAATATTACTTGTAATAATAGTAATTGGTACTATTGCATTAATCACTTGTCGAAGTGGCGTAGGGATATTATTGGGAGAGGTGAATATCTATGATAAAGAGATGACAGAGTGTTATCGAGGTGTTGCTATTTTTTAATAGTCGTGCAGCATTGTGCAGGTGAGCTGGGAACTAATATTTTTACTCCTTTTGGAGGCATAGGTGTAGCAGTATTCTTGCTTTTATCTGGCTTTGGGTTGACAGAATCATTTAGTAAGAGAGGCATGAGAGGATTCTTGAAGAGTAAACTGTGGAGGGTATGGGTGCCTTTCTTATTGTTTTATACTGGTATTTATTTGCTTTACGATAAGCATAACTATAAGAATCTTTTTCTGAATATATGTAGTATCAGACAAGATGATTATTGGTATGTGCACTATATGCTACGTTGCTATTTGGTGTTTTGGGTAGCATTTAAATTCTTTTATAAGTATAGGTGGTATCTATTGGTAGCTTTTGCCATTTATACATTTTTTTGTATGGATGCTATTAGGGCAGAACAATGTTTGAGCTTTCCGATAGGTGTACTCTTATCTGAAAAAAGGAAAAAGTTCCTTTTGCTCTCAAAAAGAAAATATGTACAACTAATGGCAATATTTTGTATTATAGGGTTAGTCTCATTAGCAATCAAGCAGTTGCCAGAAGTGAGGGATTTATGTGGTACACCATTTTACTCTCTAGTAGAATTTGGCATAAAATTACCTTTGGGAATTTCTGTTATGATTATTCTTTGGTTGTTACCCCATAGATGGGTGATTAATCCAGTTTTAGCATTATGTGGTGCTTTATCATATGAACTGTATCTTGTACATATGCAGATGTTGGGTATGGTACATAGTTCACTCTCTGCTTGGATGATATTGCTTATTAGTATGCTAATAGCATTTTCATTACAGAAATTTTTAAAACAATTACAAAACTTCATTTTGAAATGAATTTAATATTCTTGCAAAACTGTATCAGTCCCCATCAGATGCCATATATTAAAGAATTGCCTGTTTATGAAAGTGTAGATAGGGTGGTGGTAGTGGCGCCACGTATTGATTATGATGATCGCAAACAGATGGGATGGAAGACTCCAGAATTGCTTAAGGTAGAGGGAATAGAGTTTTTGATTACTCCTACTATAGAAGTAGTGCAAAAATTATATGAGGAGTGCAAAGGTATTGAAACGTTTTGTTTTTTTTCTGGAATCAATGCTTTTCCTGAAATTGTGCCATGGATGAAACTCTCATTCAATTATCCTTTTAAGCGAGGGGTAATAACCGAGCCACCATTACTCTATAATCATCCACTATGGCAGCATAAACTAAGATTTGCATTGAAAGATTGGCGATATATAAAGTATTTTGATTATTTATTAGTGATGGGAGATGAATTTGTGCCTTATTATCGCTTTTGGAGTAAAAAATGGAAAGTATTACCTTTTATATATTGTACAGAGTGGAAAGAACGTACACATCCTATACCGACTTCAGAGAGGCTTAAGATACTCTATGTAGGTAGTTTGTCAGATAGAAAGAATGTGGTGGAAATGTTTCAGGTGTTGTGTCAAAAAGTAGAATTAGAGCTTGGTATAGTAGGAGATGGCGAGAAGAGAGCGCAGATCGAGGAAATGAACATCCAGTCTAAAACAGAAGTAACACTCTATGGTATACAACCGATGGAGAGGGTCTCGGAGATTATGCAACAATATGATGTACTGATTTTGCCTTCAAAACATGATGGGTGGGGGGCTGTTGTGAATGAGGCGTTGACAGTAGGATTGTATGTGATAACAAGCAATCATTGTGGAGCTTCGTATTTGTTGAAGAATAAGCAACAGGGAATGATATTTACTCTAGAAGAAGCACAGGGATTAGGCAATGTGGTTGATGCCTGTATTGCAAAAAAAGATTGGATAAGGGAGACGGTAAATGAACGCATTATATGGAGTAGAAACTACATTTCAGGTAAAGCGGTGGCAAATTATATGATACAAAATTTATGAATAAACGCTTATGAGAGTAATACATTATATTCCTAGTCTAGACCGTACATCGGGTGGTACAACTGCTTATATGCAATTGTTGACTAAAGAATTGGGACGATTGGTAGAGCTTTATGTGGTGAGTCACACTAGTGAGAATCCTGTAAAAATGGATAATTGTAAGGTGTATTTCATACCTGAAATTAGAAACTTCATGGAGATAAAGCGACAATGGAGGATATTGTTAACTCAATTACAACCTGATGTGGTGCATGTAAACTGTTGTTGGATGCCTGCTTGTGCCTTTACACAAAAGTGGGCACAGGCGTTGGGGTATAAAGTGGTGCTTACACCGCACGGTATGCTAGAGCCGTGGATTATGGCGCGTCATCATTGGACTCGTAAATTACCGGCATTGTGGTTTTATCAAAAGGCGGCAGTGATTAAGGCGGATGTATTGCACGCTACTGCAGAAAGCGAGAAGGAGAATTTACTGAAGTTGGGCTATAACGATAGGATTAAGATCATTGCTAACGGTATTGATGTGGAGGATATAGAGATGAAGTCATCATGGAAGCGGAATAAGGAAATTCTTTTCTTGAGTCGTGTACATGTGAAGAAAGGGATTAATTTTCTTCTTGAGGCAGTTGCTCAATTGAAGGAACAAATGGAAGGGTATGTGATACGTATTGCTGGTGAAGGAGATGATATCTACATTGATGAGCTAAAGCAATTAACAGTACGTCTTGGTATATCGAAACTAGTCATCTTTGAAGGTGGTGTATATGGCAATAGTAAATGGGAACTATTCCGTCAAGCGGATCTTTTTATATTACCTACACATAGCGAGAATTTTGGTATTGTGGTGGCAGAGGCATTAGCTAGTGGTACACCTGTGGTAACAACAATGGGTACACCATGGAGTGAGTTGGAGAGTCGGCGGTGTGGCTGGTGGACGGAAGTTGGTACAGAGGCAACCGTACAAGCACTTCGTAACTTTTTATCGCTTACTGAAAATGAGTTGGAGAAGATGGGACGTAATGGTCGTAAACTGGTAGAGGAGAAGTATTCGGCACATAAGGTGGCAGAGGAATTTGTGGAAATGTATAAATCCATTTTATGAAAAAGGATTTGATGGAATTTAAAACTCCATATTCTAAGGGGAATAAATTTCGCAGATTGGTATGGAGTATGGTTTGGACTTGTTTTGCCCGTCCGTTTCCTCGCTCTATGGCAATGGGATGGAAACGTATGTTGCTTCGTGCATTTGGTGCAAAGATCGCACCTACAGCGATGGTGTATGCTACCGCCCACGTGTTTCAGCCGTGGCTGTTAATAATGGATGATTATGCTTGCTTGGCAGAGGGGGTAGATTGCTACAATACAGTATTGGTACGTATTGGACGTAATGCTACAGTTAGTCAACGGGCTTTCCTTTGCACGGCAGGGCACGATATATCAGATCCATATCATCATCAAACCGACGCTTCTATTGTGATTGAAGATAGGGCTTGGGTGTGTGCAGAGGCTTTTATTGGGCAAGGAGTTACTATTGGTGAGGGTGCTGTTTGTGCAGCTCGTGCAGTAGTGGTTAAGGATGTAGAGTCATGGACTGTTGTTGGTGGGAATCCAGCAAAGTTTATAAGAAAAAGAGTTTTAAATTATGAATAATTCTATTGCCGCTATTATATTAACAAAAAATGAGGCAAAGCATATTGTACGTTGCATACGTTCGCTAGAAGGGATATGTGACGAGGTGATTGTTGTAGACTCACTGAGTACAGATAATACATGTGAATTAGCTGAAAGTATGGGGGCTCGGGTATATCGAAATCCTTGGAAAAACTATGCTACACAGTTTAACTACGGGGTGTATGAGTGTGATATTCAGTCGGAATGGATTTGGCGCATTGATGCTGATGAGTTTTTAGAAGGCAACTTAGGTGATTCAATGAAGAGAACATTGGCCCAGTGTGATATGGATGTAAATGGCGTTTATGTGCGCAAACGTATAGACTTCATGGGGCGTCCGTTGTTACATGGAGGATGGTATCCATCATATCACTTAAAGGTGTTCCGTAAGGGACATGGTGACTGTGAAAATCGATGGATGGATGAGCATATCCGCCTCTTTGATGGTAAAGCGATTACTGTGAATGAAGGTAATCAGGTGGATGCCAATCTTAATAATTTGACTTGGTGGACGGAAAAGCATAACGGGTATGCAACTCGTGAAATGGCTGATATGCTGATGATGGAGTATGCTATGGATGCTAAAGCACAGGAAGTAGTTCCTAAACTTTTTGGGACGGAGGAGCAACGCAAACGTTGGCTAAAAATGAAATACATTAAGTCACCTCTTTTCATACGACCTTTTGTCAACTTTACTATCCGTTATATTTTGAAAGGCGGTTTTCTTGATGGAAAAGAAGGTTTCATCTGGCACATCTTACAAGGCTTTTGGTACAGAATGCTGGTGGATGCAAAGGTGTATGAACTGAAGAAGCAATGCGGGTGGAATGAAGAAATGATAAAGACATATTTGAAAGAGAAATTCCTATGATCTTTTGATATGTGTAAGGTCTTTGATGTATAATAAAATTTTATGAAAGTATCTATAATAACGTCGTGCTTTAATCGTGCGGCGACGATTCGTGGTGCCATAGAGAGTGTATTGGCACAGGACTATAATAACATAGAGTTTATTGTTGTAGATGGGGCGAGTACGGATGGTTCGTTGGAGATTATTAGAGAATATGAAGGTCGTATCTCAACTATTATCTCGGAGCCCGATCATGGAATGTATGAAGCCATCAATAAGGGAATTCGTGTGGCTGCAGGTGATGTAATCGGATTGCTACATTCGGATGATTTCTTCTATGATAATGGGGTCATAAGCCGCATTGTAAAGCAAATGAAGACTACTCGAGCAGATTTTCTGTACGGTGATGGACTTTTTGTAAATCCTGATAATACAGACAAAGTAGTACGTAACTGGATTGGCGGTGATTATCGTTTGTGGAAGGTACGTCATGGCTGGCTTCCATTACATCCCACTTGTTATATTCGCCGCGAGGTAATGATGAGACTAGGTCTTTATAACGAAAGTTATAAGATTGCTGCGGATAGTGAACTGCTGGTGCGTTATCTGATGACGGGCGGGCTTTCTGTTACTTATTTGAAAGAGTATGTTGTACGTATGCGCATGGGAGGGCTTTCTACCGATAGTGCTAAGCGTAAGAAAATGTGGGGAGAAGACATTAGAGTGTACTCCTCTCACGGTCTATGGCCTACTCTGACTAAATTAGAGAAGATGGCATGGAAAGTACCACAGTTTGTGTTGGCATTATTGAAAGGATAATGGCAATTAAATGAGATTGGTTGCTGATTTGTGCAGAGCAACTAGCTATTTTCTAAAAATAGCTCCTGAAGATTATTAGCTTATAATATAACGATACATGTAGGTCCCTAATTTCATGCTACACACATGAATCCCCTACATTTTGCAGGTTGGGAAAAATACAGCGGTATATTCCTGATCTGTCCCCCTCATATTAGCAAAATGCTGATATGTATTCTAAATATATCAACTGTCTGTGAAGATCGTTGATATATTGTTTTTTTAATAGCATGCTTATTGATTAAAGATAATATTCAGATTTCTAGTTTTGTATAATAGAAAGAATTAGAATATTTTTTATTGATTATCTATTGTGTTTTTGAAAGAAAATGCATTTCTTTGTAATATAGATAAAAGCAATTTATTATGTTGACTACTGTAGAATATTTATCTTTGCTTCGTGAGTATATGCGCAAGAATGCAGCTAAATATGGTATTTCTCGCATGGGGATATTTGGCTCCGTTGCTCGTGGTGAACAACATGAGGGTAGTGATGTCGATATTTGTGTTGAAATTGATAGACCTTCTATCTTTACTTTAGTTCATATTAAAGAAGAATTGGAAAAACTATTGAAATGCCCTGTTGATCTGGTTCGGTTGCGAAATAATATGGATGAATTATTGAGAGGGTGTATCAATAAAGATGGAATTTATGTGTAAAAGTCAGATAATAGAATCATTGCTAAAGAAAATTTTCCAAACGGTGGAAAGGATATTAGCGAACTCGGAAACTATTACTTCCCCTTCTTTTTATTTATTGACTCCATCCGGAATGGAAAGACTAGAGAGTACTTGTATGTTATTAATAGCCATCGGTGAAGGAGTGAAAGGTGTTGATAAATTAACAGATAAAAAGTTATTATCTTTCTATCCAGAGATGGATTGGAAAGGTGTAATGGGAATGAGGGATATAATCGCACATCATTATTTTGATTTAGATGCTGAAATTGTTTATGACGTGATAAAACATGATTTGCCGAAGTTAAAAGATGTGTTACAACAAATCATAGACGATTTGAAAATATCCAATCAAGCGATTGACTAAATGGTTTTTATCTCAAATTTCTAAAATACGCCCGTATCTTCCGCATAATCTTGATTCCCATCACTACGCCATCAAATACAGCCATACCGGTATTGAACGAACGCATGAGTGCATCCGCCTTGTTGGTTGCCGGAGCAAGTGGGGCAAATATTTCGCGTGTAGTAGCTGTCATGGCTTTTTTTTGAGCATGGATCTCATTTAAAAGCTTCTTTTTACGTTCGGCAATCTCTTCTAATGTAAATTTCTGCGGGGTCTGCACATTCATAATTTATTTATTTGAATCAGTTAAAAATAAATTAGCGAGGAAGTTCACCATCGGAGAAATGATGAGCTGCTTGCGGAAAATAATAACCAGGGCGATGAGAACAACATTGATGCCTGCTATGATGGCGAAACTCGACATCAGACCGCCCACTAAAGGCTCCAATATATAAGCAAGAGCAAAAAGCAGATAAAACAGGGCAACCATGCCAAGGATAATAAGTACTAATATCATAATTAACGTGGAAAAAAGTATGGTTAACTTCTCCGTCAATTCTAATTTGGTATATTCTTTTTGAAGCTCCAGATATTTCTTGAACTCGAAAAACAACTGCTGAAAATTCTCAATACTTTTATCGTCTGCAAACATGGTCGCTCTGTTTTTAGTCTTTGGTTACTCACTTATTCTGCTATTTCTCCCTTCATCTCGGCAGCGATCTCGTCAACGAGAGTTTCCATTTCACTGCGATTAAGCTTGATTCCTTTTTTACGAAGAATCTCTGCGATTTTATGACGGGTATCTTCTCCCTTTTCAGGAGCAAATAAAATACCAAGGGCTGCACCTACGGCTGCACCACCCAGAAAAGCTGCTAAAACATTCAATCCTTTCATAATGTATAATGTTTAAAATGATTATGATACAACAAATATAACATTTTTATGGAAAGGTTGTTCGTGAAAACTGAATTTTTTTGCTACGTTTTATAATTCTTTTTTTCTTTTATGGTTTAATCTTATTTAACTGACTTTCGTAGCTAACCTTTGAAGGTTAAGGCGTACTTTTGTTTTCGAATATTGTAAATCAAAACATAATGGAAGCTAAGATTGTTTTTATAACTGGCGCCAGTAGCGGAATTGGTGAGGGTTGTGCCCGTAAATTTGCGAGGGAGGGATGGAATCTGATTCTGAATGCCCGTACCGTATCGAAACTGGAAGAACTGAAAGCTGAACTGGAAGGGGCGTATGGTGTCCGGGTTTATATATTGCCTTTTGATGTGCGCGACCGGAAATTGGCTGCCGCCTCTTTGGAATCATTACCCGAAGAATGGAAGGCGATTGATGTGTTGGTGAACAACGCCGGACTGGTGATCGGTGTGGATAAGGAATTCGAGGGTAGCCTGGATGAATGGGATATCATGATCGATACGAATATAAGGGGACTGTTGGCTATGACGCGTTTGGTGGTGCCCGGTATGGTGGAACGCGGACGCGGACATATTATTAATATAGGATCTATTGCGGGGGATGCCGCTTATCCGGGCGGAAGTGTGTATTGCGCAACGAAAGCTGCCGTGAAGGCTCTTTCGGACGGACTCCGGATTGATCTGGTGGATACTCCATTGAGAGTGACGAATGTCAAACCGGGAATGGTGGAGACAAACTTTACAGTGGTGCGTTATCGGGGAGATAAGGAAGCTGCCGATAATTTTTATAAAGGGATTCGTCCGTTGACGGGAGATGACATTGCAGAAACGGTTTATTTTGCCGCGTCGGCTCCTGCACATATTCAGATTGCGGAGGTACTTTTGATGCCTACTTATCAGGCAACAGGCACTATTTCGTATAAGAAGAAGCCGGAATAGACGTTTTTTTGACGGATTTCTTTGCCGGATGATAAAATTTCTATTATTTTGTTGCCCGAAACTAAATATAATAGACGAGAATATTGAATTATTAATTAAAACAGAGTATAGGATTATGAAAAAATTAGTCGTATTAGGAATGGGAGTATGCTTGGTGCTAGCATTTGCATCTTGTAAATCCAGCGAAAGTGCCTATAAGAAAGCTTACGAAAAAGCAAAACAGCAAGAATTGGCAGAACCGCAGGTGGAAGCTCCGGTAGAGGTTACTCCGGTGGTTGCAGCTCCTGTGACAACTACTAAAGTGGCAGATACATCCGGCGTTCGTCAGGAAAAGGTTACAGTGGTTTCCGGTAACGAAGGATTGAAAGATTATAGCGTTGTAGCAGGTAGCTTTGGTGTGAAAGCGAATGCTGAAGGCCTGAAAGATTGGTTGGACGGACAGGGATATCACTCTACGATTGCATTTAATGCTGATAAGGCAATGTATCGTGTGATTGTGAACTCTTTTGCTGACAAGACTGCTGCTGCTGAAGCTCGCGATGCATTCAAGGCTAAATACCCGAACCGTTCGGATTTCCAGGGTGCTTGGTTGCTGTATCGTGTATATTGATTTCTTTTTGGTAATATATATTGGAAAGAACGAACGTTTTTTTCCGAATAAGAAGGCGGTAACTGGGAAGTTACTGCTTTTTTATTGAAAATGAGTGGCTTTTTCGTTTAGATATTTTTATCTTTCTACTAAAAGAAGTTATAAATGATAGTGGGGAAACTTTTATAGCAAAGAAAGTTTTTACTTTTGTCAACTCTTAATTTGGAGGATGTTTTGCCTGAATGTGAATAGGGCATTAATTTAGAGATTGAATGGAACAAAAATATGTAATGGCTGCTATCGACGCGGCTCTAAAAGCAGGTGAAAAGATTCTTTCTATTTATAATGATCCGGCATCGGACTTTGAAATAGAGAGGAAAGCTGACAACTCTCCGCTAACTATAGCAGACAGAAAAGCGCATGAAGCGATTGTGGCTATTCTGAACGATACTCCTTTTCCTGTTCTTAGTGAAGAAGGGAAGCATTTAGGGTATGAGATCCGTCGAGGATGGGATACTTTATGGATTGTAGATCCGCTGGATGGAACGAAGGAGTTTATTAAGCGCAATGGAGAATTTACGGTAAATATCGCTTTGGTGCAGAACTCTGTACCTGTATTCGGTATTATTTATGTGCCTGTTAAAAAAGAACTTTATTTCGGGATCGAAGGTGTAGGGGCTTATAAATGTTCCGGTATTGTCAGTTTGGAAGATGACGGCGTGGCATTGGAACAACTGATTGGGAAGTCGGAACAGATACCTTTGAAGGAGGTGCACGATCATCTGATCGTGGTTGCTTCCCGTTCGCACCTGTCGCCTGAAACGGAATCATATATTGCAGATTTGAAGAAGAAACACGGCAGTGTGGAGTTGATTTCGAGCGGAAGTTCAATTAAAATCTGTCTGGTTGCTGAAGGTAAGGCTGATGTATATCCGCGTTTCGCTCCGACGATGGAGTGGGATACGGCTGCCGGGCATGCGATAGCCCGTGCTGCAGGGATGGAAGTATATCAGGCTGGAAAGGAAGAACCTCTACGATATAATAAGGAGGATTTATTGAATCCGTGGTTTATCGTTGAGCCAAAAAGAGAACACTAAATAATGTTTATATGACATTTGAAATTGTATTTGTACTATTATCCCTATTAGGAATGGTAGCGGCTTTGATAGCAGATAAGATGCGTCCGGGCATGATACTTTTTTCGGTAGTGGTTTTGTTTCTGTGTGCCGGCATTCTGACTCCTAAGGAGATGCTGGAAGGGTTTAGTAATAAAGGGATGATTACCGTTGCTCTGCTGTTTCTGGTGAGTGAGGGTATTCGTCAGTCGGGCACATTGGGACAAGTGATTAAGAAGTTGCTTCCGCAAGGAAAGACGACAGTATTTAAGGCACAGTTGCGTATCTTACCTTCGGTGGCATTTATTTCTGCCTTTCTGAATAATACGCCTGTTGTGGTTATTTTTGCCCCGATTATCAAGCATTGGGCTAAGTCGGTGAATCTCCCGGCTACGAAGTTTCTGATTCCTCTTTCTTATGTGACTATTTTGGGAGGTATCTGTACCTTGATCGGTACTTCTACCAATCTGGTGGTGCACGGTATGATATTGGAGGCCGGATTTGAAGGCTTTTCTATGTTCGAGCTCGGAAAGGTGGGTATTTTTATAGCTATTGCCGGTATCATTTATATATTTCTTTTCTCTAAACGTCTTTTGCCGGATGCACGTCCGGATACGGCTGTGCCGGATGAAGAAGTAGAAGAAGGGGAGAAGTTGCATCGGGTAGAGGCTGTTTTGGGTGCCCGTTTTCCCGGTATCAATAAAAAACTGAAGGATTTTAATTTCCAACGTCATTATGGTGCAGAGGTAAAAGAGATCAAGACACGTAACGGACAGCGCTTCGTCACTAACTTGGACGATGTGGTACTTCATGAAGGGGATACGCTTGTTGTGATGGCTGATGATACTTTTATCCCGACGTGGGGGGAATCTTCTGTGTTTGTCTTGTTGACAAACGGGAATGAACCGGATACTAGCGGGAAGAAGAAGCGTTGGTTTGCTTTGTTGTTGCTGGTGCTGATGATTGTCGGCGCAACGGTGGGTGAGCTTCCGATAACGAAGGAGATGTTTCCGGATATCAAACTGGATATGTTTTTCTTTGTGTCTATTACTACTATTATTATGGCATGGACGAATCTGTTCCCTGCCCGTAAATATACTAAATATATTTCGTGGGATATTCTGATTACTATTGCCTGTGCTTTTGCTATCAGTAAGGCAATGGTGAACTCTGGTGTGGCGGATAGTGTTGCGAAGTTTATTATCGGGTTGAGTGATGATTACGGCCCGCATGTGTTGCTTGCAATGGTATTTATTATCACGAACTTGTTTACGGAATTGATAACTAATAATGCAGCAGCGGCTTTGGCGTTTCCTTTGGCACTGTCAATCTCTGCCCAATTAGGAGTGAGCCCTACGCCTTTCTTTGTGGTGATCTGTATGGCTGCATCTGCCAGCTTCTCGACACCGATCGGTTATCAGACAAATTTGATTGTGCAAGGTATCGGTAACTATAAGTTTACGGATTTTGTACGTATCGGGTTGCCGCTTAATATTATCACTTTCTTAATCTCTATTATTCTGATCCCGTTGATCTGGAACTTTTAAATAAAATTGTAAATGGAAGAAAAGAACCATATATATCCGATATTTGACCGCATGATGACGCGGCAGGACAAAGAAGTGCTTTTGGGGCAACACAGTGTGATGATCTGGTTTACCGGATTGAGTGGTTCCGGAAAGAGCACGATTGCCATCGCATTGGAACGTGAACTTCATAAGCGTGGATTGCTTTGCCGTATCCTGGATGGGGATAATATCCGTAGTGGAATTAATAATAACCTGGGATTTTCCGAAACGGACCGGGTGGAAAATATCCGTCGCATAGCGGAAGTGTCGAAGTTGTTTCTGGATAGTGGTATCATTACGATTGCTGCATTTATCAGCCCTAATAATGATATTCGCGAAATGGCTGCAAACATTATTGGTAAGGATGATTTTCTGGAGGTTTTCGTTAGTACTCCGCTGGAGGAATGTGAGAAACGTGATGTGAAAGGATTGTATGCGAAGGCACGGAAAGGGGAAATTCAGAATTTTACAGGAATTTCCGCACCTTTCGAGGTTCCCGAACATCCGGCTTTGTCACTGGATACTTCCAAATTGACTTTGGAGGAGTCGGTGAACCGTTTGTTGGAGCTTGTTTTGCCAAAAGTGAAGTGTATAAAATGAAATAAATATGGAAGAATATAAATTAAGCCACTTGAAGGAGCTCGAAGCCGAGTCTATTCATATCATCCGCGAGGTGGCGGCGGAATTTGAGAATCCGGTGATGCTTTACAGTATCGGAAAGGATTCCTCGGTGATGGTACGCTTGGCTGAAAAAGCGTTTTATCCGGGTAAAGTGCCATTCCCGTTGATGCATATCGATTCGAAATGGAAGTTCAAGGAGATGATTCAGTTTCGTGATGAATATGCGAAGAAGTACGGATGGAATCTGATTGTTGAAAGTAATATGGAGGCTTTTCATGCAGGGGTAGGACCTTTTACGCATGGAAGCAAGGTGCATACGGACTTGATGAAGACGCAGGCTTTGCTTCATGCGTTGGATAAGTATAAGTTTGATGCTGCATTTGGTGGTGCCCGTCGTGACGAGGAGAAGTCACGTGCGAAGGAACGTATTTTCTCTTTCCGGGATAAGTTTCACCAATGGGACCCGAAGAATCAGCGTCCTGAATTGTGGGATATTTATAATGCCCGCGTGCATAAGGGGGAAAGTATTCGTGTATTCCCGATTAGCAACTGGACTGAATTGGATATTTGGCAGTATATTCGCTTGGAGAATATTCCGATCGTTCCGTTATATTATGCTAAGGAGCGTCCGGTAATTAATTTGGATGGCAATATTATTATGGCGGATGATGACCGTTTGCCTGAAAAGTACCGTGACCAGATTGAAATGAAGATGGTTCGTTTTCGTACGTTGGGCTGCTGGCCTCTGACAGGGGCAGTGGAAAGTGGAGCTGCTACGATTGAAGAGATTGTGGAGGAAATGATGACTACGACGAAGAGTGAACGTACTACCCGTGTGATTGACTTTGACCAGGAGGGTAGTATGGAACAAAAGAAGCGTGAGGGATACTTTTAATTGTAACTAGTAATGGCAGATAATAAATTAGATATAAAAGCTTTTCTGGACAAGGATGAACAGAAAGACTTGTTGAGATTGTTGACTGCGGGTTCGGTAGATGATGGAAAATCTACGTTGATCGGACGCTTGTTGTTTGACAGTAAGAAATTGTATGAGGATCAACTGGATGCACTGGAACGTGATAGTAAGCGTGTAGGAAATGCAGGCGAGCATATTGATTATGCGTTATTACTGGATGGTTTGAAGGCTGAACGTGAACAGGGTATTACGATTGACGTGGCTTATCGCTATTTTTCTACTAATGGCCGTAAGTTTATCATCGCGGATACTCCGGGACACGAACAGTATACCCGTAATATGATTACCGGAGGATCTACGGCTAACTTGGCTATTATCCTGGTGGATGCCCGTACCGGAGTGATTACCCAGACTCGTCGCCACACTTTCCTGGTGTCTTTGCTGGGAATCAAGCATGTGGTGTTGGCTGTCAACAAGATGGATCTGGTGGATTTCTCGGAAGAGCGTTTTAACGAGATTGTAGCTGACTATAAGAAGTTTGTTGCTCCATTGGGTATTCCTGACGTCAACTGTATTCCACTTTCTGCATTGGATGGGGATAATGTGGTGGATAAGTCTGAACGTACTCCATGGTACAAGGGGATTTCTTTGCTCGATTTCCTTGAAACGGTTCATATTGATAATGACCATAATTTTACGGATTTCCGTTTCCCGGTTCAGTATGTGCTTCGTCCGAATCTGGATTTCAGAGGATTCTGTGGTAAAGTTGCATCCGGTATCGTTCGCAAAGGGGATACGGTGATGGCACTTCCTTCCGGAAAAACATCTAAGGTGAAAAGCATCGTGACTTATGACGGGGAATTGGATTACGCTTTCCCACCGCAGTCTGTGACCTTGACATTGGAGGATGAGATCGATGTGTCGCGTGGCGAAATGTTGGTGCATCCTGACAATCTGCCGACGGTGGATCGTAATTTTGATGCTATGATGGTCTGGATGGATGAAGAACCGATGGATGTAAATAAGTCGTTCTTTATTAAGCAGACTACCAATTTGAGTCGTACGCGTATTGATACGATAAAGTATAAGGTGGACGTGAATACGATGGAACATCTGTCTCTGGAGAATGGTCAGCTGACTAAAGAGATGTTGCCTTTGCAGTTGAATCAGATTGCCCGTGTGGTGCTGACTACGGCTAAGGAATTGTTCTTTGATCCTTATAAGAAGAATAAATCTTGTGGCTCATTTATCCTGATTGACCCGATCACTAATAATACTTCGGCAGTAGGTATGATTATCGACCGCGTGGAAATGAAAGATATGAGTGACACGGAGGATATTCCGGTATTGGATATGGCAAAACTGGGAATTGCTTCGGAACATTATGAAGCGGTAGAGAAAGCTGTGAAGGAACTGGAACGTCAGGGCCTTGCAGTGCGACTAATAAAATAGATTGTTCAACAATAAATTGAAAACTGAAAATGACAGCATTCTGTCGTCTTTAATTTTTAATTCTTAATTTCTAATTAATAAAGTGGGATTACTCGAATTTAATAAACTTCCGATTAATACATTGGTAGGTGCCGACTGGAAGACATTCAAGGCTATCACCGCCGGTCGTGAAATTGACGCAGCCTACAAAGGTAAATACCGATTGACGAAGGCTGTGTGCCGATTGCTTTCTCCACTGGCGTCATTACAAGACAGGCGTTACGAGAAGTTGCTGGCTAATCAGCCGTTGGAGCATGATCCGGTGTTCATTTTGGGACACTGGCGGAGTGGAACTACATTTGTACATAATGTGTTCTCTTGTGACAAGCATTTTGGGTATAACACTACTTATCAGACTGTATTTCCTCATCTGATGATGTGGGGACAGCCTTTCTTCAAAAAGAATATGAGTTGGCTGATGCCGGATAAACGTCCGACGGATAATATGGAACTGGCAGTGGATCTTCCCCAGGAAGAGGAGTTTGCTTTGTCGAACATGATGCCTTATACATATTATAATTTCTGGTTCCTGCCGAAATATCAGCAGGAGTATGCCGATAAGTATCTTTTGTTTGATGATATAACGGATGCCGAATTGAAGGTGTTTGAAGAGGTGTTCACGAAGTTGATTAAGATTTCTTTGTGGAATACCCAGGGAACTCAATTCCTTAGCAAGAATCCTCCGCATACCGGAAGGGTGAAGGAACTGGTGAAGATGTTCCCGAATGCTAAGTTTATCTACCTGATGCGTAATCCGTATACCGTATTCGAATCTACACGCAGTTTCTTTACAAATACGATTCAACCGTTGAAGTTGCAGGATGTCAGCAATGAACAATTAGAGGAAAATATCATTTCTATCTATGCAAAACTTTATCATAAGTATGAATCGGATAAGAAATTTATTCCGGAAGGTAACTTGATGGAAGTGAAATTTGAAGATTTCGAAGCGGATGCGATGGGAATGACGGAGAATATTTATCAGTCTCTTTCTATCCCTGGATTTGCCGAAGCACGTAGTGATATAGAAAAATATGTGGGCGGAAAGAAGGGATATAAGAAGAATAAGTATAAATATGACGACCGTACGATTCGTTTGGTAGAAGAGAACTGGGATTTTGCTTTGAAACAATGGGATTATAATTTATAAGAAGAAAAAGAAAGGAAAAGTATTGATGATTCAGAAAAGCGTTCATCGCCTGTTGATGACAGGTTTCGTTGCATTTATTTCTTCCTTGTCTTTGATGGCGCAACATAAAGTTGAAATGCTTCCTTTTGGGGACATGGATCAATGGGTGGACCGTCAGATAAAGGAATCGAGCATTATCGGTGGGAATACAAAGAATGTATATGCGATAGGGCCGACGACGGTAATTAAGGGAGATCAGGTTTATAAGAATATGGGCGGATCGCCTTGGGCTACTTCAAATGTGATGGCGAAAGTTGCCGGTATTACGAAGACTAATACTTCGGTATTTCCGGAGAAGCGGGGAGATGGGTATTGCGCCCGTTTGGATACGCGCATGGAGAGTGTGAAAGTGTTGGGACTGGTTAATATTACGGTGTTGGCGGCTGGCTCTGTCTTTACCGGTTCGGTGCATGAGCCGATTAAGGGTACTAAAAACCCACAGAAAATGTTGCAGACCGGTATTCCGTTTACCAAAAAGCCGGTGGCTCTTCAGTTTGACTATAAAGTGAAGATGTCCGACCGGGAGAACCGTATTCGCGCTACCGGTTTCAGCAAGATTACGGATGTTCCCGGAAAAGATTATCCGGCAGCTATCCTGCTTCTGCAAAAACGTTGGGAAGATGCCAATGGAAACGTGTATGCAAAACGGATAGGGACTATGGTGACTTATTACTATCATTCGATGGACTGGAAAAATAATGCGACCTATGAGATTATGTACGGTGACATCACGAATCGTCCGGAATATAAGTCGCACATGATGCGTTTGCAGGCGACTGAAAGTTATACGGTGAACAGTAAGGGTGAAAGCGTGCCTATTCATGAAGTGGCCTGGGGAGATGAAAATGATGTTCCGACTCATATGTGTCTTCAGTTCACGTCCAGTCATGGAGGAGCCTATATCGGTTCTCCGGGAAATACACTGTGGATTGACAATGTAAAACTGGTATATTAACTAAAGTATATAGACAAAGAATAGAAATAGTCAGTGATCTAATTTCATCACTGACTATTTTTTTTGTTTTAATTCTTCCACAACAAACCCCTTCAGATGCCTTCTGAAGTTATATTACACTTTTATCGCTCTATAAAATTCTATGAATGAATGAAAATTTACGTGTTTTTTTGTTTGTGTTATATTAAATATCTATATTTGCACTAATTTTAGAAGAAAGGATGACGTTTATTGTCTCTTAGTCAGGTGTGGAACATTTGGGTTGTGTATCTAGCCTGTAAGACAATTGAAATATATTATTTACTAAAATAAATTGAGATGAAAAAGGGTTTATTGTTTATTTTATTGGCAGCAGTCTCAGTATGTCTGCCTGCACAAGAAAAAGAAAATGCAGCAAAGAGTTATAGAGTGGAAACAAATCGCTTTGGTGCTAACTGGTTTATTAGTGGTGGCGTTGGCGCACAAATGTATTTTGGCGACAATGATGGTAAAGCTGACTTCGGAAAACGTCTTGCTCCGGCACTTGACATTGCTGTAGGTAAGTGGTTTACTCCGGGTATCGGATTGCGTGTAGCTTACAACGGGCTTCAGGCTAAAGGTGCTACTCCTAATGCTAATGGTCCGCTTGTAGACGGAGGACAGTATTCTAATGGCTACTACAAAGAAAAGTGGAATGTTATGAACTTCCATGGAGATGTATTGTTGAATCTTACCAATATGTTCTGTGGATATAAAGAAGATCGCGTGTACTCATTCATTCCTTATGTAGGAGCTGGGTTTGTACATACAGGTAAAGGTCCGGGTTATGACGAACTGGGTATCAATGCCGGTTTAATCAACCGTTTCCGCCTGTCTTCTGCTTTGGATCTTAACGTTGAATTGCGCGGACTTTTGATGAAAGGCGCATTTGGCAATTCAGGTCCTGAAGGATTGGCTGGTCTGACTGTAGGTGTTACTTACAAGTTTAAGAAACGTGGTTGGGATGCTGTTCCTACTGTACCAATGGTTCCGGAAAGCCAGTTGAACGACATGAGAGACAGAGTGAACGCTTTGAAGGGTGAAAACGAATCTTTGAAACGTGACTTGGTTGAAGCTCGTAACAAGAAACCTGAAGTGATCGTTAAGAAAGAAGCTGGATTCGTTCCACGTCTGGTTGTTGTATTCAATATCGGAAAGAGCAACATCAGCAAGAGAGAATACATGAATATTGAAGCTATGGCTAAGGGTATCAAAGCAACTGATAAAGTGTTTACTATAACAGGATATGCTGATAAGGGTACTGGTTCTGCTGAATACAACATGAAGTTGAGTAAGAAGAGAGCTGAAGCTGTTCGTGACCTGATGGTTAATGAATTTGGTGTTCCTGCTTCTCAATTGAAGGTTGATTACAAGGGTGGTGTAGGCAACATGTTCTATGATGATGCTAAGTTAAGCCGTGTAGCTATTGTTGAAGAATAATATACATTTGAAATAATAGAATAAAAGAGACGTTTCCTTTCACGGGAAGCGTCTTTTTTGTATTTTTGTACCCCATGAGCAGAATAGTAGCAATAGATTATGGAAGAAAACGTACCGGAATAGCTGTGAGCGATACAATGCAGCTGATCGCAAACGGATTGACGACGGTGCCCACGCATGAACTTCTGAACTTTATCGGTGAATATATAGCTAAAGAACCGGTGGAGCGGATTATTATTGGATTGCCCAAGCAAATGAATAATGAGGTTTCGGAGAATATGAAGAATATAGAGCCTTTTGTTCGTTCGCTGAAAAAGCGTTATCCGGACCTTCCGGTCGAATATGTGGACGAACGTTTCACTTCTGTTCTTGCACACCGTACCATGTTGGAGGCCGGCTTGAAGAAAAAGGACCGGCAAAATAAGGCATTGGTGGACGAGATAAGTGCTACTATTATTTTGCAAACATATTTGGAGAGTAAACGTTTTTAGTATAGGACATAAGAATAACTTAATTTTTTAGTAGAGTATAAAAATATGATTTTACCTATTTATGTATATGGCCAACCTGTATTGAGAAAGGTTGCAGAGGACATAACACCGGATTATCCGAATCTGAAAGAGTTGATTGAGAACATGTTCGAAACAATGGTACATGCAGACGGTGTAGGATTGGCTGCTCCACAGATTGGTTTGCCTATTCGCGTGGTTACGATTACATTGGATCCGCTTTCGGAGGAATATCCTGAATTTAAAGACTTTAATAAGGCTTATATCAATCCCCACATTCTGGAAGTAGGGGGTGAAGAAGTGAGTATGGAAGAGGGATGCTTAAGCCTTCCCGGTATTCACGAAACAGTGAAAAGGGGTGATAAAATTCGCGTGAAATATATGGACGAGAATTTTGTGGAGCATGAAGAAGAGGTGGAAGGTTATCTGGCTCGGGTGATGCAACATGAGTTCGATCATTTGGATGGTAAGATGTTCATTGACCATATCTCACCGCTTCGTAAGCAGATGATTAAAGGAAAGCTGAATACGATGTTGAAGGGAAAAGCGCGCAGTTCATATAAGATGAAACAGGTGAAATAAAGATAAAAAACGTTTATATCCCTGTTAAGTAAGCGAAAAACATTATTTTTGCTTCGTTTACAAGCATAAAATATCAATGGTAAAAAGAATCTTAACAGTTTTATTACTGTTCCCAACGCTGGTGTGTGCTCAAATAAATACGGATCGGGTGATGACTATTGCCCGAAACGCTCTTTATTTTGAGGACTATGTACTTTCTATTCAGTATTTTAATCAGGTTATTAACGCTAAGCCTTATCTGTATGAACCTTATTTCTTCAGGGCATTGGCTAAACTGAATCTGGAGGATTTTCAGGGTGCTGAAGCAGACTGTGATGCAGCTATCCAACGCAATCCATTTGTGGTGGGTGCTTATCAGATTCGTGGTTTGGCAAGGATTCGTCAGAGTAAATTTGATGGAGCGATTGAGGATTATAAGAAAGCATTGCATTATGATCCGGAGAATATTACTTTATGGCATAACCTGACATTATCTCATATCCAGAAGAAGGATTATAATGCTGCGAAAGAGGATTTGGAAAGCTTGTTGAAGGTGTCTCCACGCTATACCCGTGCTTATTTGATGAGGGGGGAAGTGTCTTTACAACAGAAAGATACGATTGCTGCCTTGAATGACTTCAATAAGGCGCTTGAACTGGATAAATATGATCCGGATGCTTGGGCTGCAAGAGCGATTGTTAAATTACAACAGGCTAAGTATGCGGAAGCGGAAGCGGATTTCAACCGTGCTATTCCGTTGAGTGCTAAGAATGCTGGAAATTATATAAACCGTGCATTGGCTCGTTTTCATCAGAATAATTTAAGAGGTGCCATGAGCGATTATGATCTGGCATTGGATATTGATCCGAATAACTTTATCGGTCATTATAACCGCGGATTGTTACGTGCACAGGTAGGAGATGATAACCGGGCTATCGAAGACTTCGACTTTGTTATCAAGATGGAGCCGGATAATATGATGGCTGTCTTTAACCGTGGTTTGCTGCGTGCGCAAACGGGTGATTATCGCGGGGCTATACAAGATTACACAACTGTTATCAATCAGTATCCGAACTTCCTGGCCGGATACTATCAGCGTTCGGAAGCTCGCAGAAAGATTGGAGATAAGAAGGGTGCGGAGCAGGATGAATTTAAAGTCATGAAGGCGCAGATCGACAAGCAGAACGGTGTGACGAACAAAGATGTAGCACAGAACAAGGATAAGGAAAATGATGAGGAAGGCGGAGAGAAGACCCGTAAGAAATCCGATAAGAATATGAATAACTATCGTAAGATAGTGATTGCGGATGATTCTGAAGCCGAACAACGCTATACAAGTGATTATCGTGGTCGTGTGCAGGATAAGAACGTAAATATAACGCTGGAGCCGATGTTCGCTTTGACTTATTATGAGAAGATGAGTGACGTAAAACGTTCGGTGAACTTCCACAAATATATTGAAGACTTGAACCGTACGGGTATACTTCCGAAACGTCTTCGTATCACAAATATGGAAGCTCCGTTGACGGAAGAACAGGTGAAGGTGCATTTTGCCTTGATTGATACGCACACATCGGCGATTGTGGAAGATGACAAGAATGCTTCGAAACGTTTTGCCCGTGCAATTGATTTTTATCTGGTGCAGGACTTCTCGAGTGCGGTTTTCGATTTGACCCAGACGATCTTGCTGGATGGTGATTTCTTCCCGGCATATTTTATGCGTGCGCTGATCCGTTGTAAACAGTTGGAGTATCAGAAGGCTGAACAAGCTGTCGAAACAGATGTTGTTCCGGGTGATAATAAGCGTAAGGAGATTACCGCAGTAGATTATGAAGTGGTCAGAAAAGACTTGGATAAGGTGATTAATCTGGCTCCGGACTTTGTATACGCATATTATAATCGTGCTAATGTTTCTGCCATGTTGAAAGATTACCGTGCCGCAATTATCGACTACGATAAGGCGATCGAGCTAAATCCTGATTTTGCGGATGCTTATTTCAACCGTGGACTGACTCATATTTTCTTAGGAAATAATAAGCTGGGCATTTCAGATTTGAGTAAAGCCGGTGAGTTGGGGATTGTTTCTGCTTATAATGTTATCAAACGTTTTACAGATCAATCGGAATAACATTTTTTTGATAAAAAATAGAAAACTCAAAAGATTTAGTTACTTTTGCGTTCAAATTATGAAAATATAACATCATCATATTATGATAAAGATAACATTTCCCGATGGCTCCGTTCGTGAGTATAACGAAGGAGTGAACGGTTTACAGATTGCTGAAAGTATCAGCTCGCGTCTGGCACAGGAAGTGCTGGCATGTGGCGTGAACGGCGAGACTTATGATTTAGGACGTCCTATTAATGAAGATGCTAATTTCGTTCTTTATAAATGGGATGATGAAGAAGGTAAGCATGCATTCTGGCATACAAGTGCACACTTGTTGGCGGAAGCTTTGCAGGAACTTTATCCGGGTATCCAGTTTGGTATCGGACCGGCTATTGAAAACGGATTCTACTATGATGTGGATCCGGGTGAAGCGGTAATTAAAGAAAGCGACCTTCCTGCCATTGAGGCTAAAATGTTGGAACTGGCTGCAAAGAAAGAAGACGTAGTCAGAAAAAGCATCGTAAAAACGGATGCTCTGAAAATGTTTGGTGATCGTGGCGAAACATATAAATGTGAATTGATTTCTGAACTGGAAGACGGACACATTACGACTTATACGCAGGGTGCGTTTACTGACCTTTGTCGTGGTCCTCACTTGATGACGACTGCTCCGATCAAGGCTATTAAGTTGACTTCAGTGGCTGGTGCTTATTGGCGTGGTCATGAAGATCGTAAGATGCTGACTCGTATTTATGGTATCACGTTCCCGAAGAAGAAAATGCTGGATGAGTATCTGGTGTTGTTGGAAGAAGCGAAGAAGCGTGACCACCGTAAGATCGGTAAGGAGATGCAGTTGTTTATGTTTTCTGAAACTGTAGGTAAGGGACTTCCTATGTGGTTGCCGAAAGGTACTGCATTGCGTCTGCGTCTGCAGGAGTTCTTGCGTCGTATCCAGACACGTTACGATTATCAGGAGGTGATTACTCCGCCAATCGGTAATAAGTTGCTGTATGTGACTTCGGGTCACTATGCAAAATATGGCAAGGATGCTTTCCAACCTATCCATACTCCGGAAGAGGGGGAAGAGTATTTCTTGAAACCGATGAACTGTCCTCACCACTGTGAGATTTACAAGAACTTCCCACGTTCTTATAAAGACCTTCCGTTGCGTATAGCTGAATTTGGTACGGTTTGTCGTTATGAACAAAGTGGAGAGTTACATGGTTTAACTCGTGTTCGTAGCTTTACGCAGGATGATGCGCATATCTTCTGTCGTCCGGAGCAGGTGAAAGATGAGTTCCTTCGTGTGATGGATATTATATCTATTGTGTTCCGTTCTATGGATTTCCAGAATTTTGAAGCACAGATATCTTTGCGTGATAAAGTGAACCGTGAAAAGTATATTGGTAGCGATGATAACTGGGAAAAAGCGGAACAGGCTATTATCGAGGCTTGTGCGGAGAAGGGCTTGCCTGCTAAGATTGAGTATGGAGAAGCTGCTTTCTATGGTCCTAAGCTCGACTTTATGGTGAAAGACGCTATCGGTCGTCGTTGGCAGCTGGGTACTATCCAGGTTGACTACAACTTGCCGGAACGCTTTGAACTTGAATATATGGGCTCTGATAATCAGAAGCATCGTCCGGTGATGATTCACCGTGCTCCGTTCGGATCAATGGAACGTTTTGTTGCTGTATTGATTGAGCACACTGCCGGTAAGTTCCCATTGTGGCTGACACCGGAACAGGTAGTTATTCTGCCGATCAGTGAGAAGTTCAATGAATATGCAGAACAGGTGAAGATGTATCTGAAAATACACGAAATCCGTGCGATTGTAGATGATCGTAACGAGAAGATCGGCCGCAAGATTCGTGATAATGAAATGAAGCGCATTCCTTATATGCTGATTGTCGGTGAAAAAGAGGCGGAAAATGGTGAAGTTTCTGTTCGTAGACAAGGCGAAGGTGACAAAGGAACCATGAAATTTGAAGAATTTGCTAAAATTTTGAACGAAGAAGTTCAGAATATGATAAATAAATGGTAACTTTGCAGCCGTTTCAGAATAAAATATTTAGTATAACAATAAAAAGATCAAACTAGGAAGTAAACGTTTTTAATGAAGAATGACACTCTAAAAGGGCAATACAGAATCAATGAACAGATTCGTGCCAAGGAAGTTCGCATAGTAAGCGATGATATTGAACCGAAAGTATATCCAATCTTTCAGGCTCTGAAAATGGCTGAAGAAAAAGAATTGGATTTAGTGGAAATTTCTCCTAATGCTCAACCCCCTGTTTGTCGTATTATTGATTATTCTAAATTTCTTTATCAATTAAAGAAACGTCAGAAGGAACAGAAAGCGAAGCAGGTGAAGGTTAATGTGAAGGAGATTCGTTTTGGTCCCCAGACAGATGACCATGATTACAACTTTAAGTTGAAACATGCTAAAGGATTCTTGGAAGACGGTGATAAGGTGAAGGCTTATGTATTCTTTAAAGGTCGTTCTATCCTTTTTAAGGAACAAGGTGAAGTATTGTTGCTTCGTTTTGCGAATGATTTGGAAGACTATGCTAAAGTGGATCAGATGCCGATATTGGAAGGTAAGCGTATGACTATCCAGCTTTCTCCGAAGAAGAAAGAAGCTCCTAAAAAGTCTGCAACGGCCGGAGCACCGAAACCTGCTACTCCTGCACAAAAAGCAGAGAAGCCGGAAACGAGCGAAGAATAAGAAAAGGATGCGTAACGCGCAGGTATAGTGCGTTGCCATTATATATTTAATAATTTAAAAACAAGTAAGATGCCAAAGATGAAGACTAACTCCGGTTCTAAAAAAAGGTTTACCCTTACCGGAACAGGTAAAATCAAAAGAAAGCACGCTTTTCACAGTCACATTTTGACTAAGAAATCCAAGAAGAGAAAAAGAAATCTGTGCTACTCTACAACTGTTGATACAACAAATGTAAGCCAGGTTAAGGAACTCTTAGCAATGAAGTAATCAAAAGCGTAAAAGTATTATTAAAGTATTAACCGAATGCATTAGCCTGAAGTTCGCTGCGTGAAGTAGCGGCGCTAACATTCAAAAAAAGTAAAACTATGCCAAGATCAGTAAATCATGTTGCTTCAAAAGCAAGAAGAAAGAAAATTTTGAAATTGACCAGAGGTTACTTTGGTGCAAGAAAGAATGTATGGACCGTAGCTAAAAACACTTGGGAAAAGGGTTTGACTTACGCGTTCCGTGACCGTAGAAATAAGAAAAGAAACTTCCGCGCTCTTTGGATACAACGTATCAACGCTGCTGCACGTCTTGAAGGAATGTCTTATTCTAAATTGATGGGCGGTCTGCACAAAGCCGGTATTGAAATAAACCGTAAGGTTTTGGCTGATTTAGCTATGAATCACCCGGAAGCTTTCAAAGCTGTAGTTGCTAAAGCTAAAGCTGCTTAAGCATCAATAGTTTACGAGTTACAAAGTGTCAGTTACTAAGCTAGTAACTGACACTTTTCTTTTGTTAGGCGGATAAAAGGGAGTGAAAAAAATGTTAGTAGGTAAACAAATTCCTTTTTTTTCTTGTTAGTCTCATAGATTCTTATTACATTTGTGATACAAAAATATTAGCCGTATCGACTGGATCGGGAAACTCTTCAAATTAATCTGATGCACCGAGAAAGCTTCGTTCTTCAATGGCGGGCCACATCCTTCGGGACAGCTTTAAGCCGGTGGATTACAAAGAGGGCGAGCGCTCAAATCTTGTTCTATCAGAGTTTCATCACATCGTCGATGCGGCTTTTTTTATATACTTTTCTATGATATTTTATTTCTCCGGTACAGGTAATTCTAAGTGGATTGCAAATCAGCTTTCCAAAGAGCAAAAAGAAGAGTTGGTTTTTATTCCCGATGCGCTAAAGAATGAAGCATTGGAGTTTAGTTTGCAGGCAGGTGAAAAGATCGGTTTTGTATTTCCTATCTATTCGTGGGCTCCTCCTGAAATCGTACTTAATTTTATTCGGCAACTCTCTTTAAAGGGGTATAAAAGACAATATTTGTTTTTTGTTTGTTCCTGTGGGGATGATACCGGGCTTACGCAGCAGGTGCTGGAGAAGGCTTTGAGTCATAAAGGCTGGAAGTGTCATGCAGGCTTTTCTGTGACTATGCCCAATAATTATGTATTGCTTCCCGGTTTTGACGTAGATAAGAAAGAATTGGAGGAGAAAAAACTGGCAGATGCTATTCCGACTCTCAATCAAATAAATGCTTCAATAAGTAGGAGAGAGGAGTTGTTTCTTTGTCATGAAGGGAGTATTCCTTTTATTAAGACGAGGATTATCAATCCTTTATTTAATCGCTTTCAGATGTCTCCCGGGAATTTTTATACTACGGATGCTTGTATTGGATGTAAGCGTTGTGAGAAGAGTTGTCCGGTAGGGAATATTATGATGATGGGCAGAAAGCCTGTTTGGGGGATGGATTGCACCTCATGCCTGGCATGTTATCATGTTTGTCCGCAGCATGCGGTGCAATATGGGAAAAGAACGAAAGATAAAGGGCAGTATTTCAATCCTAATTAATCTACTCGCCAATTAATCTACTCGTCTTTGATTTTAATGCAGCAATTGGATAAGTCTTCAATGATAGCCAGGCTTTCTACTCTGACGCTTTGCTCCTCAAGTTTTTTACGCCCATTTTGGAAGGCTTTTTCAATAATGAATCCCATTCCTACCAAGTTTGCTCCGGATTGCTTGATGAGGTCGATAATGCCTAATGCGGCATTGCCATACGCGAGGAAGTCATCCACGAAAAGAACATTGTCATTTGGAGTGAGGAAATCGGCACTGATAACGACTTCATAATCACGATCTTTAGTGAATGAGTGCACAGTGGTGCTTAGTGCATTCTGGATGGTTTTAGGAGACTTCTTCTTTGCAAATACAACTGGTAAATCCATCAGGTAGCCTGTCATGATAGCAGGGGCGATGCCGCTGGCTTCGATTGTCATAATCTTATTTACGTTTGTGGCTGCAAAACGGCGGACAAACTCAACTCCGATTGATTTCATCAGGACAGGGTCCATTTGATGATTAATAAAACCGTCTACTTTCAGGATACCTCCTTCGTAGCACTTTCCGTCTTGCAGAATTCTTTTTTTAAGTAATTGCATGCTGTATGATATTAATTAAATAATGTGCTAATATTCCATTCCGCATGGTGAACAGCGGTTGGTATATTAGCACATGGAAATTTGAATTGTTACTTGTTGTCTCTTAAGTCTTTTACTCGGACGGCTTTTCCTTCGCTTTGCGGGAGAGAGCCTTTTTTTACCAGTTTAACTTTGGGAGTCACCAATATTTCATCCTTTAATTGGCGGGTTATATCCTTGCGGATCTTCTCCAGTTCAATATAATTGTCAGTGGAAAGGTCGCTTAATTCTACTTCGACGATCATCTCGTCTTGGTTGTTGACTGTTTCCAGTGTAATCAGGTAATTGCTGCCTAATTCGGGAAATTGTACGAGTATCTTTTCTACTTGCATCGGGAAGATATTTACTCCCTTGATAATGAACATATCATCACTGCGCCCCTTGATACGATCAATACGGATGTGCGTGCGGCCGCAGGGGCATTTTCCCGGAAGAATACGGGTTAAGTCACGGGTGCGATAGCGGATTAACGGCATCATCTCCCGGTCGAGAGTCGTAAGTACTAATTCTCCGATTTCTCCTTCCTGAACGGGTTCTCCTGTTTCCGGATCGATAATTTCTACCAGATAACAGTCTTCCCAGAAGTGCATTCCGTTTTGTTCCTGACATTCGAAAGCAACACCGGGACCGTTCATTTCTGTCATACCGAAGCTGTTGTATGCTTTTACGCCCAGCATCTTTTCTATTTTCCGGCGTTGTTCGTCGGTGTGAGGTTCAGCACCGATAACCAGCGTTTTCAGTGTGGTTCCTTTGGGATCAAGGCCTTCTTCCTGAAAGACTTCGGCAAGGCGGATGGCATAGCTGGGGATAGCATGTAAAGCGGTAGTCTTGAAGTCGTTGATGAATTTAATCTGTCGTTTACTGTTTCCGGCTGCGGCAGGGACTGTCAGACAGCCCAGGCGTTCTGCACCGTATTGGAAGCCTAACCCTCCTGTAAACATACCGTATCCGGAGCTGTTTTGGAAGACGTCGGTCTTGCGTATTCCTACTGCGTACAGGCAGCGGGCTACCAGGTTGGCCCAGGAGTCGAGATCGTGCTGTGAATGGACAATAACTGTCGGGTTTCCGGTAGTACCACTAGAAGAGTGAATACGTACACCATCATTGCTCATATCACCTGCTACCAGCCCGAAAGGATAGTGGGCACGCATATCGGCTTTGGTAGTAAAGGGCAATTTGCGGATATCGTCTAATGATTGTATGCTATCTGCAGTGATGCCATGTTTGCTGAAAACTTCTTTGTAATATGGGGAGTTTGCAGCTATATTGATTGTTTTCTTAAGCCGTCGAAGTTGTAATTCCTGCAACTTCTCCCGGCTCATGGTTTCTAGTTCTTCTTCCCAGTATTGTGTATTCATGATAATGCCTGTTATTACATTAGCTTTTCTGCAATTTCCTTGCCGGCAGCCAATGCTTTAAGATTCATTTCTACAATTGCTTCTCCCTTGCGCAGGAAGATTTCACGGATGCTGTCTTGTACTTTTCCGTAGTCGATGCCAAGGAATGGAATGGTTGCTCCCAGTAAGACTATGTTGGCAACGCGGGCGGAGCCTACTTCTTTGGCTACTTTGTCTACGTTCAACACAATTTTGTGAGGCAGCTTATTGATTTCTGCCATTACTTTGTCTGCTTCCGGATAATTGGGGATATTGACAAACGGAGTTTCGTTAGTCACTAACCAACCGTTAGGGCTAAGATAAGGGAGGTAGCGCAATCCTTCCATGGGTTCCAATGAAATGATAAGGTCGCATTTACCTGATGGGATCAAGTCTGAAGCAATCGGCTGGTCGCTGATACGGAGGTTGGATTGAACATCTCCTCCGCGTTGGCTCATTCCGTGCACTTCTGCTTGTTTCATATATAATCCTTCTTTCAAGGCAGCTTTGCCGATCACTGTAGCAATAGACAGAATTCCCTGTCCACCGACTCCTGATAATATAATGTCTTTCTTCATGGCTTACTTACTTCTTTTTTTGCGTGCTAATGTCTGGATACACTCTCTACGTGGAATAATGACAGATACACCACGGTATTCGATCTCTTCGCGAATGATTTGCTTCATCTCCTCATAGTTTTTCTTCAACGGAGTAACGACGCGGATATGAGCCGGATCTACTCCGATACCTGCACAGATCGCTTCGATACGTCCGGTTCCGGCAGAGTCCTGTCCGCCTGTCATGGCGGTAGTTTCATTGTCGGAGATGACGATGGTTACACTGGCATTCTCGTTCACACAATCTAATAGTCCGGTCATTCCGGAATGGGTGAATGTGGAGTCTCCGATGACAGCTACAGCCGGGAAAAGACCTCCGTCAGCCGCACCTTTCGCCATCGTGATGGAGGCGCCCATGTCTACGCATGAGTTGATTGCATTGAAAGGAGCATTCGCGCCTAATGTGTAACAGCCGATGTCGCTGAATACTTTATGAGATGGGTATTCTTCTTTCAGAACTTCGGTTAGTGTGATATACATATCGCGATGTCCGCAACCTTCGCAAAGTGCAGGCGGACGCATTTCTACGACAGAAGGAATGCCGAATTCCGATTTATTCTCTTTGCCTACGGCGCGGGCTACAGAGTCCGGATTTAATTCTCCATCCTGTGACAGAGTGCCGTCCAAGCGTCCTTTTACTTTAACGCCGATGCCCAGATAACCTTTCAATTGTTTTTCTACAAATGGTTGTCCGTCTTCCAGAACGAGGATTTCGTCACAGGAGTCAATCAATTGATGTAATTGCTTTTTAGGCAATGGATACTGGCCGATTTTAAGTACCGGATATTCGCAACCTTCAGGATAGTTTTCCATCAGATAGTTGTAGCCGATGCCACAAGCGATAATTCCTAACTTTTTGTTAGGACCATCTGTATATTTATTATAAGGTGATTCTTCCGAAGCTTTGATAAACTCGTCTTGGCGCGCAAGTAATACTTTGTAGCGTTTACGGGCATTTCCAGGTAACAAGATGAACTGACGAGGATCTTCGCTGAAAGAGATGCCATTCTGTGGTTTTTGTGCTTTGCGTTCTACTCCAGAGCGGGAGTGTGCAAGGCGGGTTACCATACGCATCAAGATAGGTTCGCCCAATTTTTCAGAGAATTCGAAACCACTGTATACCATATCATACGCTTCCTGCTGATTGCTGGGTTCGTACATAGGAATCAGTGAGAAATCTCCGTAGAAACGGCTGTCTTGTTCGTTCTGCGAAGAGTGCATGCTGGGGTCATCTGCTGCTATCACGATCAATCCGCCTTTCACACCTGTGATGGCAGAGTTGACAAAACAGTCGGCAGCTACATTCATACCTACGTGCTTCATACAAACTAATGCCCGTTTACCAACGAATGACATACCCAACGCAGCTTCCATCGCTGTTTTTTCATTGGCGCACCAACGGTTGTGTATATTCTGTTCGGTCGTTATTGGGGCCATTTGAATATATTCCGTAATTTCAGTTGAAGGAGTACCAGGATAGGCATAAACACCTGAAAGTCCGGCATCCAGTGCAGCTTGTGCAATGGCTTCATCGCCAAGTAAGAGTTGCTTGCTCATATATATTTCTTTTATTTAGTGTTGATCACAGTTTGTTAATCTATCGGGCAAAGATAGGCTTTTCCGTTCGTTTTATCACAAATTTACTTGAAAATCTTTCTTTCATTCAGGGCTTTCCAGTATTTTCTTGCATTTGCCATGTGGTCAGCATAATTGGATGCAAAGTTGTGAGTTCCGGAAAAATCTTCTTTAGCACACATGTAGATATAGTTATGTTTGGTATAGTTTAATACGCTGTCTATTCCCTTTTTAGAAGGGATACGGATGGGGCCTGGAGGCAGTCCGGTATTTATGTAGGTGTTATAGGGGGAGTCGACTTTTAAATTTTCGTTGGTGATTCGGCGCAGACCGAAATCCTGTAGTGCAAATTTGATGGTAGGATCTGCCTGCAAAGGCATATCTTGATGTAAACGGTTGATATATAATCCGGCTACTATTGGCTTTTCTTCGTTGTTGTTGGTTTCTTCTTCGACGATGGAAGCAAGAGTGCTGACTTCTTCCGGTGTCATGCCGATAGCGGTGGCTTGTGCCAGACGTTCTTTGTTCCAGAAGCGTTCGTGCTCATTCTTCATTCGTTTAAAGAAATCGTCTACGCTCATGTCCCAATATACCTGATAGGTTTCCGGTATGAAAAGGCTGGGGAGTGTTATGGTTGTGTATCCCATTTGAGCCTGGAAAGTAGAGTCGAATAACTGGCTGGCGATTTCGGCAGAGTCTATCATGAGTTGTTTTCCAATGCTTCGTGCTAATCGGTCTAATGTCCGGACACTTCCTATGGTAAGGTTGATCGCTTCCTGATAGCCTCTGGAAAAGCGGCTATATACATGATAAACATTGTCATTGGGGCGAATGGCATAACGACCGGTATGGATATTCTGATCGAAATCCTTGTATTTTGCCATCCACTGGAATCCGGTGAACTTATTGACATGCCCGAATTCTTTTATTTTATGGTAGATAGAATCGGCAGTATCATCCCGGTCTACATAAATATATACGGTTTTAGATGGGTGAAATTGGGGGGCAAACAGATAATAATAAAAGGTGCCTCCGGCAACTGCACAAAGGAGGAATGCTCCGATTAGAATTGATAGTAGAATATTTCTCTTTTTTTTCTTCATCTTTTGAGGTGTATTTAAAAAGTTCGTCAAAGATAAAAAGAATTTGGATAGGAGTGTTCTCTTTTTAGGATGAATCATAAGAAGACTATATCAAAAGTATGTTTTCTTTCGATGCGGTAATGAATCCATTCTTTCACGTTGCGTTTGCCTTGCTTGATTTATTCAGTTGCTTATTGTGCTGCTTGGCATTCATTGCAATTATCTTTTTGTTTCCAGCGTAGTTCCATTATTCCCATATATTGTGGGACTATTTTCTCGCAATATATGGGAATGTTTTCTCATAAAATAAGAGAATACTTTCCCACAATATGTGGGAATAAGACAATCTCTTGACGTTACAATGTGAAACCTTGAGAGTAATACAACAACTCCCTTTTATTGAAGTGCAAGTCTGTTTGTAACTAGAATGCCATTGGCACAGGGAAATGAATTCATTTCAGAGAAACGAGTTTTGCTACTTAATTAGGCCACAGGGAGTAATTAATATCTGCTTCTATTTTGTTTTCTATCTCATCGGGCAGAGGTGCGAAGAAATCCATGTTAGTCAGGCTCTCGATGCTATCTATTGTTACCGTATAGGATGATAGAGGTTCTACTGCCTGCTCATTATTGAATAAGAAACCGATAGCTCGCATCGGCTTGACAAAAGGAGAAAGGACTACTTTAAAAAACTTTTGAGGTACTACGACTTTATTCTTTCCGATTGTTTTGGGATGTTTTTCAATAATAGGGCCACATATAATAATGATGGCGCTGTCTGCTATAGCCCAATCCCGGATCTTTTCTTCCAGGTTTTTCCATCCTCTTCTGTTTAGTTGTGGATGTTGCGGACACATATTGCTGAAATAAAATGATTCTTTCATGGCTTCAGGACTCCATTTCATATCTGCTGCGGGAGCCATGTGTCCTTTGTCGTATCCTGAACGGGTATAGTCGGCATTTGTGGCAATCGGACCTGTCACTAGTGGATCGGCAATAAAGCGATTACCTCTTTTTTCTTTTCCTTTGGTTTCTTCCCTGGTTAATTCGTAAGAAACCCAGTTGGGAATTTTTAAATCTTTGTTATATGATACCGTATATCCGCTATGGCGGATGATTTGTTCTTGCCGGGGAACTAGTGATACAGGTGTCTCCAGATCTTTGCCAAGTGGAATTTGAAGGGAGACATCGGTTTGAGGTTCATTATTATTCTGGGTATTAATCTGTTGGCAATATAAATAGACGCCAAAAAGAATAGGAATGAGCACAATGATGGCGATGATACATCCTAATCTGTTATTGGAATGTGATTTCTTTTTGAATAGCTTTCTGTTTTTACCTTTTTTACTTCGATTCATTGGTTAGCTAGTAATGGCGGGTTTGTTTTATTCTTCTTTTCTCATGCTGAATTCACAACCGCAATATTGTTGGTTGTAGAAGTTATACTCTTTAATGATGGCGATGCGTCGTTCGCTAAGTCCGCCTTTCCGCCAATTCTGTTCCCAGTATGTGACATCCGGGTATGAAGCGGTGGCATATTGTCCGGCTTCATTAATCTGCTCCAGACTTTTCCAACGACTGGAAGCAAGCGTTGTGGTTATTACGGAAAGGCCATGTTCATGCGCATAACGGGCGGTCTCCAATAAGCGTAGTTTAAAGCAACGTAGGCAGCGTCCTCCTCTTTCGGGTTCCTGCTCCATTCCTGCTATATGGCATCGCCAGTTTTCATGATCGTAATCAGCATCTATTATCTCCAATCCCAATGATTGGGCATAGCGTGTACATTCGTCTTTTCTTATCATATACTCTTCCAGCGGATAGATATTAGGATTGCAATAATAGATAACAGGGGTGATGTGATGTTGCATCATACATTCAATAATGGCTGATGAACAAGGAGCACAACAGGTATGAAGTAAGACTTTATCGGCTCCTCCCGGAACTTCGAGTTGGAATTTCTTTTTCATGCTGTAAAGTTAGTACATATTTACGATACGAGTCAATGGTTTATGCTTTATTCAGAATAGTTTTTTATAAAAATAGGAGGGAGGATATCTCCTTTATACTGTTTTTTATAAAATCTTGTTTATTGAACTAATTCACTAAATGAGTATGAATTAACTAATTAATCTCATCTTTTTTACTATTTTTGTCCATTCAAGTTTATAACAATTCAATAATGGATGAATTAAATTGCGGGCAAGGAGAGCAAAATGCAGGCCCGGAGAAGAAAAAAAGTACCTCGAAAATAGTGAAGAGAACTTTAGTTGTGACTGCATTGGCTTTGGCGGTATATGTTGTATATTCCGTAGTTTATTTATTTGTCTCACCTGATCGTAATATTCAGCAGATCTATCTGGTTCCGGAAGATGCGGCATTTATTATTCAGTCATCGGCTCCGATTGAAGATTGGGAGAAGTTTAGTGGAAGCGAGACGTGGCAATGCCTGAAGAAAGCGAAATCTTTCGAGGAAGTAACGAAGAGCGTAGAGAAGCTCGATTCGGTTGTCAAAAGCAATAAGGTGCTATTGTCGCTTGTCGGTGAACGGGATATGCTTATTTCGCTTCATAAGACTCGTGCCACAGAGTGGGATTTTTTGCTTATCTTGGATATGCAGAAAACATCGAAGATGGATTTATTGAAAGACCAGGTTGAAACCGTATTGGTCATGAGTGGTTTTACTGTGACTAACCGGATGCATAATGGTATTAATATCCTTGAAATGCGCGATTCCGAGACGAGGGATATTTTCTATATTGCTTTTGTCGATAATCATTTGGTTGGTTCATACACATCCGGACTTGTCGAGTCGGCTATTGATTCGCGTAATAAACCTAAAATCGGGCTTGATCAGTCTTTTATTGAAACAGAGAAGTTGGTTTCCGGTAAGGGACTTGTCAGAGTCTTTGTCAATTATGCGCGTGTACCTCAATTTATGTCTATTTATTTAGGTACAAGAAATGAGTACATTGATCTGTTTAGCAATTCCATGAATTTTGCCGGACTTTATTTAAATACGAATAAGGAGCGGATGGAAGTGAAAGGATATACATTGAAAAAAGATTCTGCCGATCCTTATGTCACTGCTTTGTTGAATTCGGGAAAACATAAAATGAAAGCACATGAGATTCTGTCCGGGCGGACAGCTCTTTATACGAATATAGGTTTCAATAGTCCGGTGACCTTTGTAAAGGAACTGGAGAATGCACTGTCGGTTCACAATAAACAGTTGTATGATTCTTATCAAAGTTCCCGGAAAAAGATAGAAGGGTTATTCGGTATATCTTTGGAAGAAAACTTTTTGAGTTGGATGTCAGGAGAGTTTGCTATTACCCAATCCGAACCAGGTTTGTTAGGACATGATCCCGAACTGATTCTGGCTATCAGGGCTAAAAGTATTAAAGATGCCCGTAAGAACATGGAATTCATTGAAAAGAAGATTAAGCGACGTACTCCAGTTAAGATTAAGACTGCTAATTATAAGGATTTCGAGATTAATTATGTCGAAATGAAAGGCTTTTTTCGCTTGTTCTTTGGAAAGCTATTTGATAAATTTGAGAAGCCATACTATACTTATGTTGACGATTATGTAGTTTTTAGTAATAAAGCTGCTTCTTTACTTTCCTTTGTAGAAGATTACGAGCAGAAGAATTTATTAAAAAATAATCCGGGTTTTGAAAATGCACTGTCATATTTAAAATCAAGTTCTACTATTTTCTTATATACAGATGTGCGCAAGTTTTATTCCCAGTTGAAACCGATGATGAATCCTGCTACATGGAATGAAATACAATCAAACAAAGACGTTTTGTATTCATTTCCTTACTGGACTATGCAGATTATAGGAGAGGATCAGTCGGCTTCTTTGCAGTATGTGATGGATTATAGCCCATATCAACTGGAAGAGGTTGACGTTGCTATTGCTACCGATGAAGATGATAAGGAAATGAACGAAGATGCAGAGACCGAAAAAGAGCAGATGAGCGAACTGAAACGTTTCTATATCGAAAAGTTTGAAGGAAACGTTTTACGGGAGTTTTATCCGGAGGGAGCATTGAAGAGTGAAGCGGAAGTAAAAGAAGGGAAACGCCATGGTCGTTACCGCCAATATTATGAAGATGGGACATTGAAACTTCGTGGAAAGTATGCAAATAATAAACCGAAGGGTACATGGAAGTACTATACCGAGGACGGAAAATTTGAACGCAAAGAAAAGTTTTAGATAACGTCAACAAAAGTTGATTTAAAAATTAAGCTCAAAAAATAATCGGATTCTTTTTGTTTTCTCAAATAAAGCTGTAATTTTGCACGCCGTAAACGAGAGACAAACGCCGCTATAGCTCAGTTGGTAGAGCAACGCATTCGTAACGCGTAGGTCGCCAGTTCAAGTCTGGCTAGCGGCTCTCAAATTAGAACGCTGATTATTATTTAATAATCAGCGTTCTAATTTTTACAGGATTTCCTGTTCTTAAAAAGGAAAATCCTGTGTATGTAATAGATGTGAAATATAAAAATGTAATCTATGTTGAGTCGTATTATTGTTTTAGTTGTCGCCGGAGTAGCTGTAGTCTATATCGTTCGCTTTATAGATAACTTTTTCTCCCAGCGTAGAAGATAAAACTAGCTTTCAAACATTCTACTGCGTGCCAACATGCACGCGCCGACGATTCCTGCTTTATCTTTCAACTTAGAGGTGATAATGGCTGAATCTTTATTAACCAGATTTAGAGAGTACTTGCGTACAGCTGTTTTTATAGGTTGTGTGATATAATCACCGGTTAAAGATAAAGTTCCACCTATAATTACTAGTTCCGGATTGAAGATATTGATTAACCCGGCAATCTGTTTGCCTAGTTTCTGCCCGATTTCTTCTACGATTTCAATGCAAAGCAGGTCTTCTTTATTCACGGCAGCAATTATCTCATCAAGAGTGATCGGGTTTTCCTCGGTTGTGATTCGCGTAGATAGTATGGAACTTTCCCCACTTTGAATACGCTCCAATAAAATACGATGAAGTGCTGAACCGGAAGCTTCCGTCTCCAGACAGCCTTTTTTGCCGCAATGGCAGATTATTTCATTATCATAAGCACTCATGTGTCCAAATTCACCGGAGAATCCGGATTTTCCAGTATAAATCTTACCATCAATAATGATTCCGATACCTACTCCCCAACTTACATTCACAAAAATGATATCTTTTTCTCCTTTCACGCAGCCTTGCATATATTCACCATAAGTCATTGCACGCGTGTCATTATCAACAGTTACTTTATATCCCAATTTTTCGGATAATACATCTGCTAACGGCCTTTCCTCGAAATTGAACTGGCTGAAGCTATACCCTGATTCAGGATTTACACGTCCCGACACATTGACATTAATATTTAAGATCTTCTCTTTATTAATAGTGAGCTTCTTTATAAAATTAAGAATATGTTTGCATAACTCATTCATCCCTTCGATTGAGTTCTCAAACTTATAAGGTATATTCATTTTCAATTCTACCATATCGCCTTTGAAATTTATTAGTCCGATATTGACGGCGAATCTTTTGATGTCTACCCCCAAAAAGTAACCGGATTCCGGATTGAGCCCATAGAGATTGGGATGGCGTCCACCACTTGTTTCTAATTTGCCATAATCATTAATATATCCGTCATCACACATTTCACCAATAAATTTGGTGACGGTCGGTACACTTAAATCCAGCTCTTTTGAAAGATCGGGAATTGTAGAACTGCCATTATATATATAATGTGTAATAATCCTCTTTTTGACGAGAGCGCTTTTAGAGCCCTTTTCTATTTCTTTCAAGAATTGTTGGTTCATAACTATGCATATTTGGTAATTCACACAAAGATAATTAATTTTTTTATTAATATGTGGTTTTGGAGCCTTGAAAATTAGAATATCTTGTATGTTATATTCCCTATATATTGTGTAATGGACTTATATATAGGATAATATAGTTATGGTTGAATGCGGATATAATAAATAAAATATGATGATTTATAAGGTAATTACCCCATCTATTAATTAATAATGTAGGCAATAGTGATTTTATTAATAAAATATTTTATTATCTATTGTTTATTTAATAAATATAGCTATATTTGTGCCGTGATATTATTAATAAAAGTCTATATCCTTAAATGAATTAAGTATGAGAAACTATTTTTTAGGTCTGTGTTTATTATTTGCTTTGTGTTTCACGGCATGCTCTCATTCAGATGATTCTGTTGATGTGCTAATTATTGGTGGTGGTGCTAGTGGGGTAACTGCTGGTATTCAGTCTGCTCGAATGGGGGCTGTGACATTGATAGTGGAAGAAACAGAATGGCTGGGTGGAATGCTCACTTCTGCAGGTGTAAGTGCTGTTGACGGAAACTATAATTTACCGGCAGGCCTATTTGGAGAGTTTCGCGGACATTTGGCAGATTATTATGGTGGACTTGATTCTCTAAAAACCGGTTGGGTGAGTTCAGTGTTATTTGAACCTTCAGTTGGAAATAAAATTTTCCATGAAATGGTTAATGCAGAGGAAAATCTAAAAGTATGGCATAATGCTACTTTGGTCAAATTGGAGAGAGAAAATGATTCTTGGATTGCTCAAATTCAGATGCAAGATCATACGATTAAAAAAGTAAGTGCTAAAATATTGATTGATGGTACCGAGTTAGGGGATATAGCAAAAATGTGCGGTGTGAAGTATGATATCGGTATGGAAAGCCGTCATGATACAAAGGAAGATATTGCTCCGGAAGAGAAAAATAATATAGTTCAGGATATTACATATGTAGCAATTTTAAAAGATTATGGCAAAGATGTGACTATTCCTTGTCCTGAAGGATATAATAAGGATGAATTTGCTTGTGCTTGTGCCAGTCCTGTTTGTATCACGCCTAAAGAGCCGGATCGTGTATGGTCTAAGGAAATGATGATAACTTATGGAAAACTTCCTAATAATAAATACATGATTAATTGGCCGATAGAAGGCAATGATTATTATGTAAACTTGGTCGAAATGACCCGTGAGGAACGTGAAGAAGCTCTGAAATATGCAAAACATTATACGATGTGTTTCGTCTATTTTCTGCAACATGAATTAGGTTTTAATACATTGGGCTTAGCTGACGATGAATATCCTACTGCTGACAAATTACCCTTTATTCCTTATCATAGAGAGTCTAGGAGAATCCATGGATTAGTGCGCTTTAATCTAAATCATGTTTGTGAACCGTTCAAACAGTCCCAACCTCTTTATCGTACTTGTATCGCTGTAGGAAATTATCCTGTGGATCATCATCATACCCGTTATCATGGATATGAAGAATTGCCTAATCTTTATTTTCATCCGGTACCTTCATACGGTTTGCCTTTAGGAACTTTGATTCCAAAAGATGTTGAAGGATTGATCGTTGCTGAAAAATCAATATCTGTTTCTAATATAATTAATGGTACCACTCGTTTGCAACCGATGGTTATGCAGATCGGACAAGCAGCGGGAGCATTGGCAGCCCTTGCAGTGAAAGAAAATAAGAGTATTAGCGAGGTGTCTGTTCGTGAAGTGCAAAATGCAATATTGGACGCGAAAGGATATTTATTGCCTTATTTAGATGTTGCAATAGATCATCCGATGTTTAAATCGTTGCAACGTGTAGGTTCTACAGGAATTTTGAAGGGTATAGGTAAAAGTGTCGATTGGGCTAATCAAATGTGGTTCAGAGCAGATACTTTGTTATTGGCGAATGAACTGGAAGGATTAGGTGATGTCTATCCCTTTGTCAATAAGCAAGTTATTGAAGGTAATAACACCATATCAATTCAGAAAGCTACAGAGATGATAGGAGAGATTGCCGAAAAAGAAGGTATCGAAATAAAGGAGGGTAGAGTAGAAGAGATATGGGATGAATTTGATTTGAAGAATTTTGATATGGATCGAGATATTCTACGAAGTGAAATGGCAATTTTGATTGATCAGATATTAGATCCTTTCAATAATAAAAAAGTAGATATTACAGGACAGTATATTCAATAGGTAATGATAATATAAGTGTTAACTGCTGTTTTAATTAAACTAATATGAAAACATTAGATCGAAGAGATTTTCTAAAAAAAGCGACATTAGCTGGTGCATCAGCTTTGGCTGTACCAACTTTGTTTGAATCTTGTACTTCAAAGGCTAGTGCCAGTACAGTAGTGGTAGCTGATGGTTTGGAAAGTAAACTCATTGTTCCTAAAAACAATGGATTAAAAATCACCGGAACTTTTTTGGATGAGATTTCACATGATATTCCACATCAAAACTGGGGTGAGAAAGAATGGGACATGGATTTTCAGCATATGAAAAATATAGGAATTGATACGGTAATAATGATCCGTTCGGGTTATCGTAAATTTGTAACTTTTCCTTCTCCTTATCTGCTGAAGAAGGGGTGTTATATGCCTTCTGTTGATTTGGTAGATATGTTTTTGCGTTTGGCTGAAAAGTACGGAATGAAATTCTATTTTGGACTATACGATTCGGGCAAATACTGGGACACAGGAGATATGACTTGGGAGGTGGAAGATAACAAATATGTGATTGATGAGGTCTGGGAAAATTATGGTTCCAAGTATAAAAGTTTCGGAGGATGGTATATCAGTGGTGAAATAAGTCGGGCAACGAAAGGTGCGATTGGTGCTTTCCATACATTAGGAAAACAATGTAAGGATATATCTAATGGATTGCCGACTTTTATATCGCCTTGGATTGATGGAAAGAAAGCAATAATGGGAACGACGAAAATGACTAAAGAAGATGCCGTTTCTGTACAACAACACGAAAAAGAATGGGATGAAATTTTTGATGGAATTCATGATGTGGTAGATGCATGTGCATTTCAAGATGGTCATATTGATTATGATGAATTGGATGCATTCTTTTCTGTCAATAAAAAATTAGCAGATAAGTATGGTATGCAATGTTGGACAAATGCTGAATCTTTTGACCGTGATATGCCTATTCGTTTTCTACCCATTAAGTTTGATAAACTTCGGCTGAAACTGGAAGCTGCCAAACGTGCCGGATATGATAAGGCTATTACTTTTGAATTTTCTCATTTTATGAGTCCACAGTCAGCCTATTTGCAAGCTGGTCATTTATATGACAGATATAAAGAATATTTTGAAATAAAATAAATGCTATGAAGTCTACAATCAACTTTGGTTATCTTATATTCCTTTCTGTTGTGGCAGCATTGGGAGGCTTTTTGTTCGGATATGATACCGCGGTTATATCGGGAACAATTGCCCAGGTGACTCAACTATTTCAGTTAGATACGTTGCAACAGGGATGGTATGTAGGATGTGCTTTAGTAGGCTCTATTGTAGGTGTTCTTTTTGCAGGAATCCTAAGTGATAAGTTAGGAAGAAAACTTACGATGGTTATTTCAGCCGTATTGTTCTCTACATCAGCTTTGGGTTGTGCACTATCTGCCGATTTTACTCAATTGGTGATCTATCGGATAATAGGTGGAGTAGGGATAGGGGTTGTTTCCATTGTTTCTCCTCTTTATATATCTGAAGTAGCCGTAGCACAGTATAGAGGACGCCTAGTGTCATTGTATCAGTTGGCTGTAACAGTCGGTTTCTTAGGAGCTTATTTAGTTAACTATCAATTATTGGCATGGGCGGAGAGTGGTACGCAATTGAGTGTGGATTGGTTGAATAAAGTATTTATAACTGAAGTATGGAGAGGTATGTTGGGTATGGAAACATTGCCAGCAATCTTATTCTTCATAATCATATTCTTTATTCCGGAAAGTCCTCGCTGGTTAATCGTGCGTGGAAAAGAATTGAAGGCTGTAAATATATTAGAAAAAATATATAATTCAATTACAGAAGCGAAAAGTCAATTAAAAGAAACGAAATCTGTACTGACCTCTGAAACGAGATCGGAATGGTCGTTATTAATGAAGCCTGGAATCTTCAAAGCTGTTATTATCGGTGTTTGTATTGCCATTTTAGGGCAATTTATGGGAGTGAATGCAGTGCTTTATTACGGCCCTTCTATTTTTGAAAATGCAGGACTTTCAGGTGGCGATTCTCTTTTTTACCAAGTTCTGGTAGGACTAGTCAATACTTTGACCACCGTTCTGGCTCTTGTCATCATTGATAAGGTAGGCCGCAAGAAACTTGTTTATTACGGAGTTTCAGGAATGGTTGTTTCTCTGATTCTCATCGGCCTGTACTTCCTCTTCGGAGATTCCCTGGGAGTATCCAGCCTCTTCCTGCTTATTTTTTTCCTGTTCTATGTATTCTGCTGTGCCGTTTCTATCTGTGCCGTGGTGTTCGTGCTCCTCTCTGAGATGTATCCCACCAAGGTTCGCGGACTGGCCATGTCGATAGCAGGATTCGCTCTGTGGATCGGAACGTACCTGATCGGACAGTTAACCCCCTGGATGCTCCAGAACCTTACCCCCGCCGGAACATTCTTCCTGTTCGCCCTCATGTGCGTGCCGTATATGCTGATTGTCTGGAAACTCGTGCCGGAGACTACCGGGAAGTCGCTGGAAGAGATTGAAAGATATTGGACCCGTTCGGAATAGTAAAACAAAAAGACCTTAATAACTTAATAATAAAAGATGTATGGATTTTAAGAAACTGGCAAATCAATACAAGGATGAACTCTTGGATAATGTTCTTCCTTTCTGGCTTGAAAACTCACAAGATCATGAATATGGAGGCTACTTCACCTGTTTGGATCGTGAAGGAAGAGTTTTCGATACAGATAAATTTATCTGGCTGCAAGGCCGCGAAGTGTGGATGTTCTCTATGCTTTACAATAAAGTGGAAAAACGTAAGGAATGGCTGGATTGTGCCGTTCAAGGTGGTGAGTTTTTAAAAAAATATGGACATGATGGAGACTATAACTGGTATTTTTCCCTTGACCGTTTGGGTAGACCATTGGTAGAACCATACAATATCTTTTCATATACATTCGCTGCCATGGCTTTCGGGCAATTAAGCCTTGCAACCGGTAATCAGGAATATGCTGACATTGCCAAGAAAACCTTCGATATTATCCTTTCCAAAGTAGATAATCCGAAAGGTAAATGGAATAAACTTCATCCGGGCACTCGTAATCTAAAAAATTTTGCCCTGCCGATGATACTATGCAATCTTGCTATGGAAATTGAGCATATTTTAGGCAAGGACTATTTGGAACAAGCGATGGATACTTGTATTCATGAAGTTATGTCTGTCTTCTATCGTCCCGAACTTGGTGGTATCATTGTTGAGAATGTAGATGTGAATGGTAATCTGATAGATTGCTTTGAAGGACGGCAGATTACCCCTGGCCATGCGATTGAAGCCATGTGGTTTATAATGGATTTAGGGAAACGCCTAAACCGTCCGGAATTAATCGAAAAGGCTAAGAATATCACTCTTACAATGCTTGAATATGGTTGGGATAAAGAATATGGAGGTATCTACTATTTTATGGATCGTAACGGTTGTCCTCCCCAACAACTGGAATGGGACCAGAAACTCTGGTGGGTGCATATTGAAACACTCATATCTCTTCTGAAGAGTTATCAATTGACCGGAGATAACCAATGTCTGGAATGGTTTGAAAAAGTACACGATTATACATGGACCCATTTTAAAGATAAAGAGCATCCCGAATGGTATGGATACTTAAATCGGAGAGGTGAAGTGCTACTACCACTCAAAGGAGGAAAATGGAAAGGATGTTTCCATGTACCAAGAGGGTTATACCAATGCTGGAAAGTATTGGAACAGCTATAAACAATAATGGATATGTTAACCAATCTATATTAATAATCTAAAAATTAATTCTATGACAGAGTTTAACTCAAAAATCAAGAAGAACTCTCGTATATTGAAAATATTTATGTTTTCAATCTGCGCGCTATTTGCATGTGCTATCAGTAGTCATGCACAGAGTTTAGTGAAAGGAACTGTTACTGATGGTATAGGAGAACCGCTACCAGGAGTAAGTGTTGTCGTAAAAGGAACTACTAATGGCACTATTACAGATGTAAATGGAAAATATAGCATTCAGGCCACCGCAAAAGACATTTTATCATTCTCATATGTTGGAATGTCAGATCAGGAAATAAAGGTAGCAGGTCAGACGACCATTAATGTGGTTATGAAAGATGATGTGGCAGCTTTGGATGAAGTGATTGTGGTAGGATATGGTACTGCCAAGAAGCAATCTTTAACCGGAGCCGTATCTGCGGTGAAAGGCGACGAACTGCTGAAAGCACCGGCAACCAATGTGTCGAGTCTTTTAGGTGGACGTTTGCCAGGTATTTCATCTGTTCAAGTATCTGGTGAACCCGGAGACGATCAGGCTACATTACGAGTTCGTGGCTCTATTTATAATGTTACTTATATAGTAGACGGAATGCCTCGTTCTATTAATGATATTGACCCTAATGATATCGAAAGTGTATCTGTTTTGAAAGATGGAGCTTCTGCAGCTGTTTATGGATTAAAAGGAGCCGGTGGTGTTATTATTATAACTACAAAAAAAGGTCAGGAAGGAAAATCCAAAATCACTTATAATGGTTCAATAGGAGCATCTATGAATGCAAACTTCCCGCAGTTTATGAATGGACCTCAATTTGCATATTATTATAATATGGCTGACATGATGGATAAAATGGCTAATGGAAGCATTTCAAACATTAGTCAATATAATCCCGTTTTTACAAAGGCGAATGTGGAAGCTATGTTGAATGGTGATCCTACTGACGGATGGGATAATGTTAACTATATTGATAAAGTATTTGGAACTGGTATCAACCAGAAACATAATGTAACCATACAAGGAGGCAGTGATAAGATGCGTTACTTTGCTTCTGTGGGTTATTTAGGTCAAAAAGGTAACATTGACAATTTCTCTTACAAGAGATACAATTTAAGAACTAATCTTGAGACTCAACTGGCTAAGAACTTCCAGTTAAGTTTAGGTATTGCAGGAAATGTCGGTAAACGTGAAACTCCGGGATATGCTTCAGGCGGTACGGATTCTAATTCCGAATTGGGTGAACAAGGTTGGTTGTCAGTAGCTCATCAGACTATAATGATGCATCCCTATTTGCCGGAAACATATGACGGACTTTATACTGCTACTACACAGAATAACACAAGTCTGCCCAACAGTCCGTTGGCTGCTATTTATGAATCCGGATACAAGCATACCAATAGCTTTGATTTGCAGACCAACATCTCATTGCAATACAATGTGCCTTGGGTTAAAGGTTTGAGTGTAAAAGTAACCGGAGCTTATGACTATACAACTTCTCATAATAAGAATTTGAATACGCCTTACTCCACATATATACATAAAATGCCGACTTCGACAGCAGATTGGACTTGGTCTAAAGCAGACGATCCTCGCGGCACAGCAAATGGAATAAATTTAGGTGAAGGACAGTATAGTTCTCATCAAATGGTAGGCCAAGGAAGTATAAACTATGCAAGCTCCTTCGGAAAACATAATGTAGAAGCAATGGTATTGGCAGAAATCCGGGATTATAAAGAAAACAGTTTCTCCGGCTATAATAAGAACATGAGTTTCTCTGAACTACCGGAATTGAGCTTTGGACAACCGGCAGACTCTCCAATCTCGGGATACAGTGATGCAAACCGTAGTATTGGTTATGTTTTTCGTTTGAAATATGACTATGACAATAAGTATTTGGCAGAGTTTACAGGTCGATATGATGGTTCTTACAAATTTGCCGGCAATGTTAGTGGGAAACGTTGGGCATTCTTCCCGTCAGCGTCAGTAGCGTGGAGAATATCTAAAGAAGATTTTATGTCTAGTCTGACATTTCTGGATGATATGAAGATACGTGCATCTGTCGGTTTATTAGGAAACGATGCAGTGAGTCCGTATGCTTTCCTTAGTACTTACAATTTGATGGATGGTAACAAAAATGCATACCAGACAATTCTGAATGGAAAAGTAATGCAAGCATTACGCGCCTCTGTAATTGCCAATCCTACTCTAACTTGGGAGAACACCTTAACCTACAATGCAGGATTTGACTTTACGATGTGGAATGGTCTGTTGGGAATGGAGTTTGACGCATTCTATAATTATACCTATGATATTTTGACAGCAATGGGAGGCGATTACCCGCCATCTATGGGAGGATATTATTATACTTATGCCAACTATAATAAGGTGGATAGCAAAGGCGTTGAAGTAACGGTGAGTCATCGTAATAAATTAAACTTGGCAGGTAAGCCATTCTCCTATGGCGCAAGCTTCAATCTGACATTTGCAAGAAACCGTTATCTCCGTTATCCGGATAGTCCGAACACAGTAGAGTGGAGAAAACGCACAGGACGTAGTGTTGATGCTTCTGTTGTGTGGGTTGCAGATGGCTTATTCCGTTCGGAAGAAGAAATAGACAATTCAGCCTGGTATGGCACTCGTCCTAATGTCGGTGATATCAAATACAGAGATTTAAATGGTGATGGTAAAATAGACGAAGATGACAGAACACGTGTTGGACGTGGCAATCGTCCCGAATTAACTTACGGTTTGAACCTGAATTGTGCTTGGAATGGATTCGATTTAAGTGCACAATTTACTGGAGGTGCACTGTTTGATGTATCGTTGACAGGAACTTATTACAATGGATATGACGATAATACAGTCTGGACACAGGCATTTAAAGAAGGAGCCAACTCACCACTATATCTGGTTCAGAATGCATATACAGTAGAAAATCCGAATGGAACATTCCCACGACTTACACTGGGTAATCAAGGACACGGAGGAGATAATGGATTAGCTTCCACTTTCTGGTTGCGTAACGGTAGATACCTTCGTCTCAAATCCGCACAATTGGGTTACACATTCCCCAAGAGATGGATGAGTCCTGTCGGTATTCAGAATCTTAGAATTTATGTAGAAGGTTCTAATTTATTCACGATTTCCGGTCTTCCTGATGGAATCGATCCTGAATCTCCGGGAGTAAATAACGGATACTATCCTCAACAACGCACCATTATGGGCGGTATAACTTTGACTTTCTAAACCTTTAAAAGTTCTATTATGAAAACAAAAGTATTAAGTATCATATTGTTGGGAGCCTCTTTAGGGCTTGGCTCATGTAGTGATTATCTGGACATGACTCCAACAGACAGAGCATCAGATAAACTTGTATGGAGTAAACTCGACTATGCAGAACAGGCAGTCAACGATTTCTATCGCTATATAGATTATTTAGGAGTCTACAGGGATGGACAATGTTTGGCAGGAATGACAGAAGCTCTGACAGATCAGCTTAAATATGGTTCCTACAATTATATGGCTAAATGTCAGATACCTAGTGAAATTGCTTATGGAGGTTCTGTTCTCACAGTGAATTATGTTAGTACTTACCTTGGCAACTGGGGGACGATGTACGAATATGTGCGCCGTGTCAATGAAGGTATCAACAAATTAAAGAAATATGCTTCATTTGGTCAGGCTGATGAAGAACGCTTGGAAGCTGAAATGCGTTTCTTCAGAGGGTATCTCTATACAGATTTATTAAAGCGTTATAAAGAAGTGATTATATACGATGAGAATCTGGATAATATAAAAAAGGATATGCCAGTTAGTTCGGAAGCCGACGGATGGAATTTTGTATATAATGATCTAAAATATGCCGGTGAACATTTGCCTGTTGATAAAACTCCTAACGGACGTTTAACTAGCGGAGCTGCTTATGCAATGTTATCGAGAGCTATGTTGTATGCGGAAAGATGGGATGACGCTCGTATCGCAGCTGAAAAGGTGATGGGAATGGGCTATGAATTAGAAGCAAAAGAAGACTATTCAAATGCCTTTAAAGCAGGAAGCAAAGAAGCCATTCTACAATATTGTTATGATAAGAGTTCCACTGTGACTCATGACTTTGATGGATATATGGTTCCTGGAGGTGATAAAGCGCTCGACGGCAATTCCATGACTGGAGGATTCGGTACCCCGACACAAGAAATGGTTGAATCGTATGAATATGCAGATGGTAGTGGCTTCCCCGATTGGAGTGCATGGCATACTGCTGAAGGTACTACAACGATTCCTCCTTATGCCAAATTGGAACCACGTTTTAAAGCTACCATTCTCTATAATGGAGCAACATGGAAAGGCAGACCGATAGAATCTTTCGTAAACGGTACTGATGGTTGGGCTGCATGGAAAACAGATGCCAAACCGGAAGGACGTTCTACTACCGGGTATTATTTACGTAAACTGGTAGATGAAGCTCATAATTTTACTTCCATACAAGCCAGTACACAGCCATGGACCGAAATTCGTTACGCAGAGGTATTACTGAATCATGCAGAAGCATGTTATCATCTGAATGGCTATACGGATAAGGCAAATAAAGACATAAAAGATATTCGTAACAGAGTGGGATTGTCTTACACAGACAAAAGTGGGGATGATTTAATGAAAGCCATCCGTCAGGAACGCAAAGTAGAACTTGCTTATGAAGGACATTATTATTGGGACATGCGTCGTTGGAAATTATCTGCGACAGCATTTACCGGTATTCGTCTTCATGGAATGAAAATAGAGAAAAATGCAAATGGGTCTTTCACTTACATTTATACAGAATGTGATGATAAAGATCGTAATTTCCCGACTAAGATGTATCGTTTCCCAATGCCACAGGCAGAGTTGGACAATAACGGTGCGGTAACTCAATATGCAGAATGGCAATAAATCTAAAATGAAAACATTATGAAAAAGAATATACTATATCTATTATTAGGGATTTTGGCTCTCACGAGTTCTTGCCAGGATCCGGAATATGTGCTTCCTACTGCGGACAGACAGGGAATCACGAGCTTGACTGCACTCTTTACTTCTGGGCCATACGTGGATAAAGAGGCTGTGGTATATACTATTGCAGATGCTTCTGTAGATAAGTATGTAATTCCTATGCCATGGTATTATCCGGAAAATAGTGATAATGAAACTTCAGAATATATGAAAGCGATGAGGATTCAGGCAAAGTTGGCACCAAACTGTACTATTGAACCGGTTCTTTCAATTCTCGATCTGACTAAAGAGAATTATTTCACTTATACAGACGCTCAAGGATATAAGAAACAAATCTGCATCACAGGCGAAAGAGTTAAGTCTACTAAGTGTCAGTTATTAAGTTTCTCAATACCGTCTGAAGACATTACAGGCATTATTGATGAAGACCACAAAACTGTATCTTTAATCTCTGCGGAAGATTTATCTTCTTGCTTGGCAGATTATTCACTGTCGGCTCATGCGACCATGTCACCGGATCCTAAAACAGAGCCTCTTAATTTTAATTCACCTGTTGAGCTTACAGTGATTGCTCACGATGGAGTGACAAAGCAAACTTATACTATTCAAAAAGCAGTACCGGATAAGATTCCTTACGGATATAGAAAAGGTAGTGAGACAGAATTATTTAAATTGGATATGGGAGTTATCGGCTTACCTTGGACTGGAGCAAATGCACCTTCTTTAGCTGTTTCCGGAAATAATCTGGTAGTTTGCTTGGGTGATGGTACCACAACTCCTGCATATTACAATGCATCTACGGGAAATAAGATTGGTAATGTAACTTTGGGTAGTGTGAGTGTTGCATCTTTAGGATGTATGACAAGTGATAGTAGGGGAAATATATTATTAGCAACGAAGGCTACTAATGGCAAGTCTTTCTCAATCTATAAGACTTCTTCTGTTACGACTGCTCCAACTTTATTGACTACTTATACTAATAATACAGGGTTAGATATGGGTACGAAAGTGTCTGTTCAAGGAGATATTAATACTAATGCCTCTATTATTGCTACTTGTGACGGAACAGCCAGTTCAGGTTCCAATAAGTTTGTTCGTTGGATTATAACAGACGGTGTATTGGGAAGTCCTCAAGTAGTAACAGTGAATGGTGTAGGTAATTGGGGAGCTCCCGCATCAAACACTAAAGTTGTGACTAAAGGAACTACTGCTCAAAGTGATTATTTCTTGTCATACTATGATTCTAACATTCTTTATTGGGTGAATGGAACAAATAATAATGCAAGTAAATCTCTGGAAGACTCCGACAATGGTAATTCTTGGGCAATGAATAACAACTGTCTGGATACAAGAAGCTTTAATAATGCACAATATCTTGTATTGGTATGTACAGCTCATTTCCCGCAATGGGGTGGAACTCCATGCTTATATATGTATGATGTAACGTCAGACGGATCATTCACTGGTACAATATCTACTTCAGATGCTCTGTCATTCAATCCTTCACTTTCCTCATACAATTCATCCGATGGTGTAGCTGCAACAGGTGATGTATTGCTTGCTCCGACAACAGATGGATATAAGCTCCGTGCTTACTACGTGGATAACAACTGTAAGGTTATCGGAGGATATGAGTTTGATTGTATCGACAAATAATTAATTGATCTCTTTATCTCATATATGATGAGAAAATACCCATTCATCATATATGAGATAAAGAAATCTGTAAATCATTTAAAGGAGTAGCTATATGTCAACAAAGAAAAAAATGTTATGGTTATTATCATTACTGCCTTTTTTCATAGCATGTGGTGATGATAACACTGATATCCCGGATTGGCCATGGGCGGAGCCGGAGACTCCAACTGAACCTGTTGAAGCCAATCCTGATATTGTAAATTTAGGCTGGGCCAATGTGAAAAGCACTTATGGAACCTTGCCTGAACATATCAACGTATATAAATCACCAGAAACACTGGAAGGCAAAAAAGCGATAGCTTATATTGCGGTAGGTGATATGAGTAAGGCAGCATTTGGTGTATTAGGAGAAAAGACTGGATTGAAAAAGCCAAAAGAATTTTATGAAGAGAACAACTCCACAATTGTAATCAATGGAGGTTTCTTCTATGAGGGGTCATTAAGCCTAATATGGCGTAACGGTGAAATGGTGTGTAAGAACAATGATGTAACAGCAGAAGATTGGACTAACGGTCCATTCTGGTATCCTGTATTAGCTGCATTCTGTGAAATGAATGATGGCTCATTCAAATCAATGTGGACTTACACAACACTATCCAATGTTACTTATTGGTATTCGGAGCCCTCACCGGTAAAATCAGAAACAACTCCTAATGAAAATTTTCCGTCTACAGGAACTGTCTTAAATGCTAAAACAGGAATAGGCGGTGGCCCCGTACTTCTGTTGGATGGAAACATAAAGAATACATACGAAGAAGAAGTTTTATCAGATATTGGCGCCACGGTGAACAGACCTCGTTCGGCTATTGGTATCACCAATGATAAGAAAATGATTCTTTTTGTGTGTGAAGGAGATGGAATGACAACGGGAGTTGCCGGTATGACCACCGAAAATGTAGCTAATATCATGAAAACACTGGGATGTACGGATGCTATCAATTTGGATGGCGGTGGTTCCAGTTGCATGTTAGTCAATGGGCAAGAGACTATCAAGACAAGTGACTCCAGCGGAGACGAAAGATCCGTAGCATCAGTAGTCACTCTTAAATAAAAAATGTACTGCGGATATATCAGGCAGTATATACCTAATAAAACAAGTATGATATGAGAAAATTTCTAAAAATACTAATACTGACTTTCTTGGGAGCAGTTACAATAACCTCCTGTAGTGATGATTCTGATGGAATTCCCGGATGGCCGTGGAACGATAATTCGACAGAAAAGCCGGACGAGCCGGATGTTGCAGAAGCTAAGCCACGATATATTTGGATTGATGCGGCTGCTAATTTTCCTGACTATGCCAATAGTAAGGAAAACATAGCCAAAGATATGGAAAAGATAAAAGCGGCAGGATTCACTGATATTATTGTCGATGTACGTCCCACTACAGGAGATGTATTATTCAATACTAATGTTGTAGATCAGGTGAAACGTATGGATGTATGGGGTAATTCCGGATATAGTTATTATGAAAGGACGGAAACTTGGGATTACTTACAGGCATTTATTGATGAGGCTCGTATACAAGGATTAAAAGTGAATGCTTCTATCAATACATTTGTAGGAGGCTATTTATGTCCGTATAATTTGGGACATGATGGAGTCTTGTTCCGTGATGAATCAAAAAAAGGATGGGCAAGTGTAGCTAATCTGACTGATGGGCTAACGAATACAATGGATTTGTTGGATGATGAAACCGATTATGGAGCGAAATTCTTCAATCCCGCTAATGATGATGTACAAAACTTTGTTTTACAGTTGTTGGCCGACTTGGCTAAATATGATTTGGATGGCATCATATTGGATCGTTGTCGTTATGATGACTATGGCTTAGAAAGCGATTTTTCAGATATTTCCAAACAGAAGTTCGAAGAATACATCGGTGAAACTATAGCAAACTTCCCGGCAGATATTATGGCACCCGGTACGGATGAAATACCTTCTGACCAGCCTGTTTATTTTAAGAAGTGGTTGGAATTCAGAGCGAAAGTTATTCATGATTTCATAGTAAAGGCACGCGAGAAAGTTAAATCTGTCAATAACAATATCAAGTTTGGAGTTTATGTTGGTGCCTGGTATTCAACGTACTATACATCAGGCGTGAACTGGGCCAGTCCTAAATACAACACCTCCGCTTATTATCCGAAATGGGCTACTTCCGATTATAAGAATTATGGATATGCGGACCATTTGGACTATATCTTTTTGGGTGCTTATGCTTCCGTGAACAATATATATGGAAGTGGCGAATGGACCATGGAAGGTTTTTGTAAGAATGGACGTGAACTGTTACAAGGAGATGTACCTTTTGCAGGCGGACCAGATATCGGTAACAGTACCGGATGGACTGACGGAGGACAATCTGCAAAAATTCCGGATGCTATTGATGCTTGTATCAGTAATAGTGACGGCTTCTTTGCCTTCGACCTTTGCCACGTTAAGAAATACGACTATTGGAACGCTTTTAAAACAGGCTTTGATAAATATCTGGAATCTATCGAAGAATGAGGTTTGAACTAACCAACTAATTATGAAAATATATTTATTACAATTCTTTTTATTAATAGGTCTGGGCTTGAATTTACAAGCCCAGATTCCTTCTAACCCTATTCGCGGGAAAGTAACCTGTAATGGGACAGGAGTCCCGGGGGTAGTAGTGACCGACGGAATAGACTGTGTGTTGACTGACCAACAAGGCCAATATACTCTCCCCCCTAATAGGAATGTGCGTTTCATTTATTTATCCACTCCTTCCGGATATTTACCGAAAACAGAACAAACAATACCTTTATTCTATCAGAAGCTGAATCCGGCCAAGCAAGATATTTACGACTTCGAATTGGTAAGAAATCCGCAAAATGAGATCAATCATTTGTTTTTGGTGCAGGCAGATGCGCAGGTTACTTCCGAAGATGACGTAAAGGCTTATGCTAAATATCTGCAAGATATGAAAGAATATATTCGTCCGTATATGGGCAAAAAAGAAGTATTCGGCATAGATTGTGGGGATATCGTAGGAGATACTCCTTCTTTATATCCTTCCTATATAGATACGGTATCATCATTAGAGATTCCCATCTATCGGGCAATTGGTAATCACGACATGACGTATGGAGGGCGTACTTTTGAATATTCTTATCGCACTTTCGAAAGTTATTTCGGTCCTATCTACTATTCATTAAATAAAGGTAATGCTCATTATATCGTGCTTGACAATTGCTTTTATGTCAACCGTGATTATCAATATATAGGTTACATTGATGAACGTACTTTCCAATGGCTGGAGAAAGACCTCTCTTATGTGCCCAAAGACAAACTTGTCTTTGTAGTGATGCATATTCCTTCCAGTCTTCAGAAGAAGCTAAGATATAACACGCTAGATCAAGATGAAACGGTCAATACAGCTGCACTATATAAATTATTGGAAGGTTATAATGCCCACATCATTTCCGGACATACACATTTTAATGTAAACGTATGTTTTAATGACTCATTAATGGAACATAACACAGCTGCCGTATGCGGTACTTGGTGGCGTGCAGATATTAATGTGGATGGTACTCCGAGGGGATATGGGGTATATGAAGTAGACGGGAACCAAGTGAAATGGCTATATAAAAGTGCAGGCTACCCGAAAGAGCATCAATTACATGTATATCAGGCCGGATCATCTGACGAGTACCCTTCCGATATTATTGCTAACGTATGGAACTGGGATGAACAGTGGAAAGTGGAATGGTATGAAAACGGAAAGCGAATGGGAGAAATGCAACGCTACAAAGGATATGATCCTGCAGCCAAAGCAATCTGTTCTGACAAAGAAAAGGTGAAATATGAATGGATTTCCCCAGTTCTTACCGAACATCTATTTCATGCTACTCCCCGTAATAAAAATGCTAAAATAGAAGTGAAAGTAACAGATCGCTTCGGCAATGTGTATACTGAAGCTGTCGAAAACAAATAAGAATCATATGTTGAAAGCCAAATATTTTATATTATTGATATGCTTCTCCTTTCTCCTGAAAACAGAAGCGAAAGTAACCCTTACTTCCATTTGGGGGGATAATATGGTGTTACAGCAACAATCGGAAGTTACTTTTTCCGGAACAGCGACTTCGGGAAAACGTGTGCAGGCTACCGCTTCATGGAATAATAAAAAAATCCAAACGAATGTTGATGCAAAAGGTGAATGGAAACTTTCTCTCCAAACACCGGTAGCTGGAGGTCCGTATAGTATTACGTTCTCGGATGGAGAGGACCTCACATTGCAGAATATTTTAATAGGAGAAGTCTGGTTCTGTTCCGGACAGTCGAATATGGAAATGCCAGTGAAAGGATTCCGTGGACAGCCTGTGTTTGGTTCCCAGCCATACATTGTATCTGCTAATCCCAAACGTCCACTGCGTCTCTATACTGTAAAAAATGCCTGGAGTACCATTCCACAGGAAGCTGGGGTGGACGGAGAATGGAAAGAAGCCTCTCCGGAAGATGTTGCTGATTTCAGTGCAACTGCCTATTTCTTTGGCAATCAGTTACAGCAATCTTTGGATGTTCCTGTCGGTCTGATACATTGTTCCTGGAGCATGTCAAAAATAGAGGCTTGGATGAATAAAGAGACTTTATCGGGCTTTCCGGAAATAGCATTGCCTGATGTAATACAGAGAGAGTTCGGGTGGACGGCAGGGACTCCTACATTATTGTGGAATGCAATGGTGAATCCATGGAAAGGATTTCCTGTTAAAGGAGTGATTTGGTATCAAGGTGAAGCAAACACACCCGATCCCGGATTATATAAGAGATTATTTCCTGCAATGGTTTCTCAATGGAGAACATTCTTCAACAATCCCCAAATGCCATTTTATTACGTACAGATTGCACCATGGAAATCGGAAGGCAATGATAAACTGGATTGGGCTTGGTTCCGCCAGTGTCAGTTGGAGTTGATGTCAGCTGTTCCAAATGTTGGAATGGTGACCACAGGTGATGCCGGGAGTGAAAACTTTATTCATTCGCCCTATAAGATAAAGGTCGGTGAACGACTGGCTTATTGGGCATTGGCAAAAACGTATCATCGTAAAGGTATTCAATATTCCGGTCCTATATACAAATCCCACCGAGTAAAAGGGAATGTAGTAGAAATAGACTTTGAACATGGTGAAGAAGGATTGATCCCGGAAAATCAAAACGTGAAAGGATTTGAAATAGTGGGGACGGATGGTATATTCCGACCGGCCAAAGCGGAAATTATCAATGGTTCTTCTACTGTAGAGGTCTGGAATGATTCGATCAATGCCCCCATAGAGGTACGTTATTGTTTCCGGAATTATATGTTGGGAGAATTATGCAATAATGCGGCTATTCCTGCTTCTCCTTTCCGGATTGTAATCAAAAAGAAACCTGCGTTAATGTGGTTCGATGCCGAAGCTAACTTCGAACGTTTCAGCCATAAAGACTCGATTGACTATTATTTGGAGAAAATCAAATCAGTAGGTTTCACTCATGCAATAGTGGATATACGGCCCATTACGGGAGAAGTACTTTATCAAAGTCAGTTTGCTCCACAAATGAAAGAGTGGAAAGGCGCAAAGGCCGGGAATTTTGATTATTTGCAATACTTCATTAAAAAAGGGCACGAATTGGGTCTTGAGATTCATGCTTCATTAAATGTATTCTGTGCCGGACACAATTATTTCGATCGTGGAATGGTATATAGTGGACATCCGGACTGGGCATCCATGGTATATACTCCCGATAAAGGCATTATTCCGATTACGGAAGAAAAACAAAAATATGGTGCTATGATTAATCCTCTGAATGAGGAGTATCGTGCGCATATTCTAAATGTACTGAAAGAAGTAGTGACCAAATACCCTGATTTGGATGGTTTGATGCTCGACCGCGTACGCTATGATGGTATAACAGCCGACTTCTCACCGCTTTCACGCGAAAAGTTTGAAGCGTATATAGGTAAGAAAGTGGCGAAGTTCCCCGAAGATATTTTTGTTTGGAAGAAGAATACGGATGGGAAGTTTATCACACAACCGGGAAAGTATTTCCAGAAATGGATGGAATGGAGAACGAAAAACATTACTGATTTTATGGCATTGGCACGTAAGGAAGTGAAAGCCGCCAATCCAAAAGTTTCTTTCGGCACATATACCGGAGCTTGGTATCCGTCTTACTATGAAGTGGGAGTTAATTTCGCCAGCAAAAAGTATGATCCGGCTAAAGACTTCAGTTGGGCCACTCCCGAATATAAAAATTATGGATACGCGGAACTGATCGATTTGTATGCAACCGGAAATTACTATACAGACATAACGATAGAGGAATACAAGAAAACGAACCGCAACATCTGGAACGAGACAGATTCGCAGGCTCAAGCCGGTACATGGTACTGTGTAGAAGGTTCCTGTCAGCACTTGCGTCAGATTCTTAAAGACAACAAGTTTATGGGCGGCATCTTGGTGGATCAGTTCTATGATAATCCGGGGAAATTATCCGAAACAATAGAGATGAACCTTCGTCGATCGGATGGACTAATGGTATTCGATATAGTACACATCATCCAAAAGAATCTTTGGAAAGAAGTAGAAAAAGGAATGCGCGAGGGGGGAGCTTTATGAACAACAGAGCTTTAGCTTTAGATGCCTTACGGGGATATGCAATTATTACGATGGTGCTTTCGGCTACCATCGTAACGCATGTTCTTCCCGGTTGGATGAGTCATGCTCAAACGCCTCCGCCAGATCATGTGTTTAATCCTCTGTTGCCCGGTATTACTTGGGTAGATCTTGTGTTTCCTTTTTTCCTGTTCGCTATGGGAGCCGCGTTTCCTTTTTCCATAAGGAAGCGTGCTGAAAAAGGTGATTCAAAATTAAAACTTGTCTATGAAGCTGTCAAACGGGGGATTCAGTTGACTTTCTTTGCTATTTTCATCCAGCATTTTTATCCGTATATGTTAAGTTCTCCGCAGGATATCAGAGCATGGCTGCTGGCTATACTCTGTTTTGCTGTTCTATTTCCCATGTTCATGCGCATTCCTTTGAAAATGCCGGATTGGGTACATATTTCAATAAAAGTGGGAGCTTACATTGTCGCTGCCATTATGTTGGCTACCACTTCTTATGCGGATGGGAAAACATTCAGCTTATTCTCCAGCAACATTATCATTTTGCTGTTGGCTAATATGGCTATTTTCGGTTCTATCCTTTACATTTTCACAATGCATAATCGTTGGATGCGTTTAGGAATTCTGATATTGCTGATGGCTATGATAGTAGGGAGTACGGTTGACGGTTCGTGGACACAGAGTGTATTTAATTATACTCCTCTGCCGTGGATGTATCGGTTTGATTATTTGAAATACTTATTTATCGTTATTCCCGGCAGTATAGCCGGGGAGTATTTAGCGGAGTGGATGAAAGCATATCAAAAAGAGACGGATGATTATGCTACATCTCCTTATCGTAAAATGAGTATTATGTTGATGATATTATCCGTTGTTATCATCATTAGCAATCTTTACGGTCTATACACTCGTTATTTGGTTGTCAACCTTGTATTTACTGTTTTATTGTTATTAGCTGGTAAGTGTATATTTCCACGTAAAGTGGATGGAATAGCTTTATTATGGAGAAAGTTGTTTAACGCAGGGGCATATTTACTTCTTCTGGGTTTGTGCTTTGAGCCTTTCCAGGATGGTATTAAAAAAGATCCAACTACTTTTAGTTATTTCTTTGTCACTTCCGGATTGGCTTTTCTAGCTCTTTTATTTCTAAGTATCGTTTGTGATTATTTCCGGTGTGTGAAAAGTACTCGTTTTTTGGTGATGTCCGGTCAGAATCCGATGATAGCTTATGTGGTCGGCGATTTGTTGATTATGCCATTGGCTAATATACTTGGAATTGCTTCATTATTATCTTATTTTCAACAAAATGCCTGGTTGGGATTTCTTCAGGGAGCAATCCTTACTTCTTTAGCTGTTTTAGTAACTATGTTCTTCACAAAAATCAAGTGGTTTTGGAGAACATAAATATCAATATGAGTAGTTTATATCAAATTGATCGACAAACTGTCGTTTTTTCTTTGATTTTATTATTTCTCACTTTTTGTAAATGAGAGAAAGTAGAAAGAGAAAACAATAAAATACGGTATTTATATACATAATTACGAATAAAAGAACGGTCATTTGCATATAAATTACCGTATTATTATAGAAAAACACACGCTTGATTGTAATGAAACGTACGGTTAGTTTTAAAGAAACACACGGTTGGTTTTAAAGAAACGTCACGTACATTTAAAAGGAAGCATATTCTGCTCGTAAAAACATGATTTATTGATTTATTAGAAGTGCTTTGATGAATTTGTTTTATTAAACAAAAAGCACGAAAAGATTGATAAATATATTCACTATGTAATGCATGATATTAAATAGAAATGATTGTGCTCTATAAAGGAAGGATTTCTTTAATTTCTGAATAATACTAATGCTTAATCTACGCGATTCTTTTCTATGTCCAGTTAACAAGCTGAATAAATTCAATTATAACATCATTCAAATACCAAAATGATATTTTACCATTTTGATATTTGGAGATTTGTTTTTACCGATATAACATATAAAAAGCCATCTATTAGGAGTATTAAAAATAGTGACGCTATGTCAATAGGATAGCGTTGCTATAAGCTTCATATAGTGACGCTATACCGAGCCGATAGCGTCACTATTTTATTTGATTGCTTTCTTAATGATTGGACAAACTAAATCTGCATATCTCATCATGCCTAAATCTGTGAAATGAATACCATCAATTGTGGCTTCTCCATCTTCTCCCAGCATATTCTTTGAAGAGATTAAAATGATATTCTTCTCATTTTTCTTTTTTAGCCGATTGAATATCTCTTTTAATGTGTCATTCTTTCTTTGCACTTCTTTAGCTATTCTCTCATCATAAAGTGTATGAGTGAAAATAGGATCTTCTATAAAAATAACTGGCGTATCCGGATGTTTACTACGAATGATACGATAGAATGTCTCCATGCGTTCTTTCATCTGTTCTACAGAAGCATTAGGCACAAAGTCCAAAACAAAAACACTGGCATCTACCTCGGCTATCACTTTGGCAACTTCTAAATCTAAAAATGCATTTCCACTGAATCCCAAATTGATACATTCACGATTTAATCTTCTTGATATAATGTTTGTATGTGCCATTCCGGGACGTGAAGCACAACCTCCTTGAAGAATACTGGTTCCATAAAATACAACCGGCTTCTGGCGAATCGGATAATCAATTAAAGGCTGATCGATAGTAGCTAACGAATCAATCCCTATAGATAGGGAAACCAAACCGTCATAGAGAGGAAGATAAAGCATATATTCTCTCTCTTCCGGTTGCATGTTAGCAATGATTGTTGCTTGATTTGTTTTTCCATTCGGACGGGCACTGTTTACAAAACGCCACTCCCCATTCTTCTGAAGACAATAAAGGTCTAGACCTTTTGCACCAGTGTCAGTCATGTGATTCATGTGAAAATTGATGAGTGTTTCCCATTTTGCGGCTATCGTGGTAGAATTGCTACGGAAACGTATTGCCATTCCGGCAGAATTACGACTTAAATTCCATAATGGAGCACGGGAGATATTTTTCAATGAATCCGGAAGTCTTTCATATCGTGTTCCGGTGGCTTCGGTGGCTTTTCCTAATAGAGGGAACTTTGATGCATCATGATATACTAGTTGGGCATATATATGACACATCAAAAGAAGCATTATAAAAAAACAAATTCTTCTTTTCATATTTTGAATATTATTGTTTCAAGTTCTCCAAAAGTATTTTATTCGGGTAAAGAACATCGTTACCAATACTGATAATGCCGTTAATACTACCCCTCGTAAAAATCCCATCCATGCATTCTCATTGAAATAAGCAAGCAATGATGCAATTCCTAATAAATTGATTACAGGCATAATCAATAGATCTCCTACTACATAGGCCATCATGGGATTTTGTCCGGGCATTACAAGAAAACGGGTACTCTTTACACAACGAAAATAATCACATATCACATTTAAAAGCAACAAAGCCATAAATGCCAGACCTGAAGTGAGAAATAAATAACTCAAAGTGGCGGGATCTTTTTTTATACCTCCCTGAAAAGGTTCAAAGCATAATCCCAAAACAACTAAGAAAGCTCCGGCTGTAAAAAGTTCTCTCCAAAGCTTTATAAATCCTGTGCCCTTTCTCAATAAAAAGACTCCACTTATCAATAACGGAATATTTATTATCAGGTTCAAGACTATACAATGCGTATAAAGTCCCGCCAAATTTACAATAATTATAGCTAATGTCAAAAGAATCATTATTATAGCTTTCCATTTATCGGTAGATTCAACACACGAATCATTGTGTTGCTTCAGCCAGCCCATCAAATATTCTCCCGCAATGCTTCCCGGAATCACAATAAAGAGATATTGTAAATATTCAAAATGGAAAACCCAAGGCAGAGGCGTGTAGGTGTATACTGCTTGTGTCCAGGAGTTTTCGACTTGTCCGCTTAATAGCAAGGCCATCAATATCAGCAATATACCTATTCGTGCCCGGAGATTTTGCATGGTGAAAATATATATGACCGAACCGAAAACAGCCATATTTGCCAACAATAATATGATAATATTGCTGAATGATACATCAAAAGTTCTTTCATTTGCATATTGAGTTGTCAGTAACAAGACAATGGCTATTACATAGGCCGTTACCTTGATAACTGTACGCATCCAATCTGGCATTTTCAGAGGGATGCGAATGAACATAGGAAATAGTATAATAAAACAAAGAATGGACAATAACCAGGCACGCACGTCTTGTGGATTACTCAGAACATGCGGATAAAAATGTTGAATAAAAATAGCAAAGAAAGTCAATTGCACACCTCGCTTGATAGCTTCATATACCAATCGTAACTTAGTATCCCCTTTCTCAAATCTTTTTTTGATCGAAAAAGGGAAAGCAGCACCCATTGCAAACAGAAAGAATGGAAAAACAAGATCCACCCAGGTGATTCCCGATAAACTGGCGTCGAAAGCTCTGTCCGGAGGAGGAGTTTGTGCGTGATACATCCATCCGGGTAGAGAATTCCATGCAACAGTTGCCGAAAGCACCATCGTGATGATAGCATAACCTCGTAGGGCATCTAAAGCATAAGCGCGTTTATTCATATATCTATGGATTGATTGTTTGAATATATTCTTTGCCAAAACGGTCGGTTACTTTAACCGTTACATGAGCATCTTTATTTTTAGGAGTTGCCCGAAACATATGTTGGGTAGGTCTTGGGGTAATCCATGTATATACCATCTTTTCCCGGTCCGAACATACTACTGATGCGAACGGATCTAAACCTGTATATCGTGTCATGTTTCCCATCAACTGACCGTCTTCCAGCCATTCCACTTTCCACAGTTTATCCCAGTTCCATACATTAGCAATAATATCTGACGGATGCTCCTTAGAAGCTCCTACAGGATAAGAACGAAATTGATGTTCTTTTGGATATCCGGAACTTTTGTAATACCATTTTACATCGTTGTCATTTACTTCATATACGCCATAACCACGTGGAGTACCATCCAGACAAATATCCGCTTTCCACCACGTACCACAAACTGCAGCCGTATTATGTTCCATCAGATTGTCATCGAATACGATATTAAGATTGTAATGAGTATGTCCTGTGATAAGATGTGCTTTGTAGGGTTTCAACATCTGATGCAGTGCACCTGCATTGACCATCTGATTACCAATCATATCATAGTTATACAAAAAAGCTTCTTGTTTTTCTGTTTGGCGGGAAGGGATATGCATAATAAAGAATACGAGTGACCCTTTCGGTACGTATGATAAATCCTTATCAAGCCATGCAAATGTTTTCTCATCCAGATAACCCATATAGAAATAATCACGTCCGATAAAGAAATTATTGTCTACTACAATATAATGGGCGTTTCCCTTATTAAAAGAATAGTAAGAAGGGCCAAAAGTATCTTCAAAAGTCTTGTAGGAAGTTTCATGCGTGCGACCGTCATAATTCATATCATGATTGCCAACTACACGATAGATAGGTATATCCAGTTGATCGGCTCTTTTCAAATAATCGGGATATAATTCTTGATGATCGCCTACAATGTCTCCACAATCAATTCCAAAAACTTCTGTTGTTGCATAAGAAGAGAGAAGTTGTTTGCAATCGTCGACTACATGTTGATAAATAGCCAGTTCGTCTCTGGAAGTAACCTGTATATCAGATTGAGCTACAAAAACATGGGAAACATCATCTTTGGGATTCTTCTTCAGATTAAAATTATAGTTTTGCTTTTTAGAATAATCAATAGGTAGATAGAAAGAAGGGATAGTTCCTTTCCGGTCTGTCAGATAGCCTGAAGGAGTACAAATATATACAAAACGACTGTCTCCCAAAGTGGGGATACTATATTTCCCTGAAGCGTCGGTCTGCACACATATATGGCCGTCGGTAACCATTACTCCCCCCATTCCTTTACCTTCGCAGGTGACTTTACCTTTGATAATGTTGATAGAGGCTTCCGCCTGAACTGAAAGGTTCAGGCAGAAACACATTAAAAGAAATAAAAACAAGTGTAGTTTATTCGTTCTCATATTGAGGTATACTTTATAATTTTATCGAATGATTTCTTTTGCGTATTTTTTATAGATTTGGCGGGCTAGTTTTATTCCGTCACCGCCTTCGTTGTAGCTGATTCTGTTACTAGGATTTACCCATTCGTTTTCATAAATCCGTGATTGATTAAAGAATTCTTCTTCATCAAAATTTTTCTTCTTTTCAGCAGCCTCGATTACTTTATTTATAAAACGATCCCACCGAACAGAATAATATTGATTGGTTAGACCTGCCCATGATCGATTAGCATAGTCGGTCAGGTGATAGCTATCTCCCCAAATGGTAATCAGAGAACGGGCATTCATTTCATAATAGTTTTTAGAAGCGGTATCATGTCCCATATCACGAGCATCAGTGATCCATTTATGCAGTGAGAAAGTTGGATGACAGCTAACGAGTTTATCAAGGTCAGCAAGAATCTCTCTCATCTTATTCCCCCGGTTTTTCATCATCGGTATATCTCCCGCTTCATATGCAAGGGTGAACTCATCACGGACTACATTAAAATAATTCCCTAAAACTTGTCGTCCAATATTGACCAGATCAAACTCATAACTATCCCGTTGACAGTCTTTTACAGATAATAGCAATCTCCATGCTTCAACTAAATCTTTTGGTTGATATTCAATCGTTGGTTTGGTAGTCCAATGTCCATTTCCTTTCAAACAGGGGCGCGCATTGGTGAGTGTGCCTTGTCCCACTTGTGCTGGTTGGACGTACACTTTATTTGCTAGTATTTCCCATGCTTTTCTCGCTTCAGGAGATATCTTGCCGATTCGTCTGTCTGCCAGTTTAAAGAACCATTCTTTATCTGTCTGACCTCCATTCCATGCTTTGTCAAGAACAAATTCATACATAAACTGATTCAGGTCTATGCCTTCGAGAGTGGAACCTACTCCTTTAAGATTACTGCCGCCATTCTTTAAAGCATCTGCCAATCGTTCGCTCACCAAATTTACCGGACCTGACAGAAAGGAATTGCCACCAAAATTACCCAGATAACACCAAAGATAAGGTTGACCGAAATAACTGTCTGTCTGTTTCCAGATTTCTGTATATTCACAGAAATAGTCTAATAGAATCAACCTGTCTTGAGGCACAGAACGAAGATAGGATTTGATACGTGGAGTGGTCCAATGCTTGATGTCAGCATAAAACAGCCATGTCATCTGCAACCATACCGCTTCAGGATCTACAGCAGCTACAGATTCATAGATATGCTTAGCCATCATTCCCAAAGAATCGGCATCCCATGAAGGAGGATCTATTTCATTGAACGGATCGATGCCATAGATATGGTTTGTACCATATAAACGAGTCTGTTCGGTAAGATATTCTTTTTGTATGATCGCATACAAAGAATCCATGGGATTCAGGAAAGTACAACGATATTGATCGGCAAAACCTCCCCATTCGCTTACTCTGGTTGTTTTTATATTGGGATAAACCCGTTTCAATGCTGTCGGTACATGCCCGGCAAAAGCCGGCAATACAGGTCGCATATTAAATTCACGTTCACGGGCAACAATCTGTTCCTGCAACGCTGCCTGACTTGACAACCACTCTTTAGGTAAAGGACTTTGCCAGCCATCCAAGTTACACATTCGATGCCATGGAAGATGTGCAGGACCTGTAAAGTATCCCCGTATTTCTTCATCTGTCAATCCCAGTTTACTCCAGACTTTATACCAGATAGCTTCCTGACCGGTAATAGCAAGAGGCATATTGATTCCATTTAAAGCCATCCAGTCGATAAAATGTTCCCAATCACTCCATTTCCACCAAGTCATTGAATACCCGAACGTACAATAGTTTAGAAAGAAACGGGTTGGGACATTTGCCTTAATAGTGACTTCTGTTGATATGAAAGGGAGAGTATTAGGTAATTCTATCGGATCATCCTTATACCATGAAATAGTGGTCAGACAGTAGTTTTTCAAATAATGATTCAAACCTACTGCCATAGAGTTAGCGTTATTTCCGGAAATAATAATTTTATTCCCTTCATTTTTGATGGTAAAAGTGTCTGCAGAAGTATTATTCAACAGACGGAAATCAAAAGATGAAGCATGTTGAGGAAACAACCGTTGTGTCATTTTACGCATGGTAGTGATATTAGCATCTTCCGCACGTATTTGGCAGACAACAACTAGAAAAAGGAGTATACTTAGTATTTTCTTCATAATCATATTATTGTTTGATAAAACGAATAGCACATCCACCGCTTGTTGCCAGTTTGACATGAAGCGTGTCAGAAGCTGTTACTATTTTCTCTCCATACTTGAAAGAAGTCGGATTCGTTTTCCATTCCGCATCGTCACCGTCAGCATATATTTGCGCAGTATACTTTGAGTCCGCATCCAAAAAGCTCAAAGGAACATCTAGCTCTCTTGCATTTTCGTCTGTGATGCAGCCTACATACCAATCGCTGGTGTTACGGTCTTTCCGCGCAAACACGGAATAATCACCAATTTTGGCATCTACCACATAAGTTTTATCCCAGTCGGTAGGTACATCTTTAATGAAATCGAACGCTTTGATGCCTTTGTAGTTTTCTGGTAAATCCGAGGCCATTTGTAAGGGGCTGTAGATCACGACAAATAGCGCTAATTGCTTGCAAAGTGTAGTATTGACACGAGTCCCCGGATATGCTTCGTTAGTAAAGTTGAAAGTTCCGAATGTGAAGTCCATGGGGCCGGCTAGTCCTCTGGTAAAAGGAATAACAGTTGTATGTTCCGGCGGATTTCCTCCATCGGGAGACCATGCATTGTGTTCCTGTCCGCGCACGCCTTCCTGGGTCATAAGATTAGGCCATGTGCGCTCAATACCGGTAGGCATAACAGGCTCGTGGTTGTCAATAGCTATTTGATATTTGGCAGCAGTTTCTATCACTTTCCGATAGTGACGTACACCATACTGCCCGTCATGAGCTTCTTTAAAATCCATTAGGCGATTCACATATCCGGTTTTCACGACATGCACTCCATATTGTTGATAGAAAGCAAAGGCCTTGTCTAATTGGTTCTCGTAGTTGCGGGTTGCAGCTGCTGTTTCATGATGTCCAATCAATTCTACGCCTTTCTCACGTGCATAATCAGTGATTGCCTTAATATCAAAATCCGGATAAGGTTTGGTGAAGTCTAAAGAATCCCCGTGTTTCATCCAGTTTCCTTCCCAGCCGACATTCCATCCTTCTACTAACACACCGGAGATACAATTTTCTGATGCAAAGTCTATATATTTCTTTGTATTAGCAGTGGTAGCGCTGTGTTTGGGACCATAATACCATGTTCCTTTTCCTAAATGCATTTCCCACCATATACCGATGTATTTCCCTGGTTTTATCCAGGAAGTATCTTTAATTTTGGAGGGTTCGTTGAGATTCAACATCAAATAAGATGTAACCAGATCACCCGGTTTATCACCAATAACAACTGTTCTCCAAGGGGTAACAAATGGAGCTTTGATGTATGCTGCTACTCCATTAGACCAAGGAACTAATGAAGCGCAGAGTGTGGCAGAATCCTTGACTGTCAGATTCATTTTGGGATAATCTGTCAGGTTAGCTTCGTGAATGGCAAGATACTTTCCTTCTGCAGTTTCCATTGTTAGAGGAGTGCGTACAGTATCCAGTTCATTTATGGAAGAGAATGTTGCTATACATTCATAATATGGATCGGATGCGGGAATCCACCATGCTTTATGTATACGCGGCATTTTAAACTCTGTTGCTTCGCTCATAATAACTAATGAATCCATGGATTCCTGTTGCGGAAACTCATAACGATATCCGATACCATCATTAAAGAGACGGAATATTACATTAAGTTTACGTTTTCCTGCTACCTCTTGAAGTAGTACTTTCAATTCATTATAGTGGTTACGTACATATCGGCTCTCTCCCCAAGGTTGTTCCCAAGTTTCGTCCAAGGAGGAACGTTCGGTGCCTTTAATTACAAAATGGTTTAAGCTATCTCCATGTTCCAGGATAAACCCTAATTTAGAAGGGAGTATCATGGTTTCATTCTCTTTATTTACTGCGTATGATATTGTATTATCATTCTCTGTGACTGTTAGTTGTATCTTACCATCCGGGGACTTTAGTACCAGATTATCAGTTTGGTTACAAGCTGAAAGGAAGCTGGTGATTCCCACAATATAAAACACTTTTCTTAATGCAGTTAGTTGATTCATTTTCTTTCCTTTTTTATGTTTTTGCTTATTTAGGTTGCTGCATTTTACGGGTATATACATTACCGCAATGATCTGTAACTTCTACACGTATTTCGGAATCCTTCATTTCAGGAACCGCATAAAACAAGTGTTCAGTAATGTCTGCTCCCAAATACTTATGTTTAAATGTAGAACTGTTTTTATCACAGTATTCATAAATAGCAGGGTCGTATCCGGAAAAACGACTCATTTCTCCTCTGTCAATACCGTTTTCATACCATTTCACTTTCCAGGTTGGGTCGTAATTCCAAACATTTGCCACCACTGCTTCCTTTTTATTTCGACTGGCACCTACCGGATAAAGTTCAAATTGATAGTCCTTATCTTTTCCTACACATTTGTAATACCAGTTAACTTTACCTCCGTCAAACTCGTAAACGGCATATCCGCCCGGAGTTCCATCACAAGCCCAGGGAGCTTGCCAAAACAATGTTGACAAGGGGGCGTGCACGTGTTCGTAAAGATTGTCTGCCAACACATAATTTTCATTATAGTGTTCATGTCCTGACATGATATGAGCATTGTAAGGTTTTAGCAACTCATACAAATGAGAGCGGTTATTCATTACTTTCATAGTAGACTCCTTTCCCCATTCCTTTCGGCGTGCTTCTCTTGAATAGGTAGGGATATGTGTAGCAACTACTACTGTGGATCCCGGAGTGACTTGTTTCAAATCCTGTTCCAACCACTGGAGTTGTTGTTCGGTAAGATAACCAACATACAAATAGCTTTTTGCAATAAAGAAAATATCATCGAGAACAACATAATGCACATTTCCTCTATTGAATGAATAGTAAGTGGGACCATAATAAGATTTATAAGTAGTACGTGCATGTTCATTGGAACGTACATTTAAATCTAAGTCATGATTTCCAATTACATAGAAGAAGGGAATTTCCGTTTCGGCTATTGCATCTATCATGGGCGCAAAATAGCTGGGCTTTTTATTGATGTCACCAATAATATCTCCACACACTATTCCATACGCAGGGATTCCCTGATAACTAGTTGCCAACAGCTCTTTCACATCTTTTGAGGCCTCTCGTACTTGTGGCATTTCTTCGTCAAAATACACTTGTGGGTCAGCCCATACAACCAAAACGTGCTTTTGGTTATTCGTAGATGATTGTGTCAGCTCAAAATCAAAATGTACTTTCTTTGAAGGTTGAGCAGGCACTTTTTGAAAGAATACAGGGACTTTACCTTTCATCGGAACGTCATAGCCATCAGGAAGGGTAATATAGATGTATTCTGCATCAGAGGTACTTGTCATAGAGTATCGTCCTTTATTATCTGTAAGGACAATCTGCGTACCATCTGTCACAGGTACATTAGCCACTCCCTTACCTCCGGACAGTACTTTCCCGTAATAGACTACGGGAGTAGTTGCAGCCTGTACACTAACGCAGGAAATACTCCATTGGAACAGACATAAAAGTAATAATAGTCTTAATTTCATTCTTTAATCCTTTCTATTTTAATCAAACGCGTAAGAGGCTTGTTTATTTTATATATTTGAGTTATCAACTGGGCTATTTCAGCCTGCCAGGCTTCACGTATCTGCGGAAACATGGCTTGAGTATAATTGGTATATAAATACTTCACCAGATAATGACTTTCCCGTTCCGCTTTGGCAGCATCAAGAGCAGCTTTATTATCTGCAAAAAGTAATCCTCTATGTTTAAAAAAGACATACTGCATAGCCATATACTGACGTAAACGTTTTTCTATGGCGCACCTTTCTTCATTCAGATACATGATAGACAGACTCTGTTGGTATTGGGGCGTACATGATATTTCTGCCAGATTAACTCCTTTACTCAATTCGTCGCCACTCCAACAGCCAATTTCTATTCCATCAATAGTAACCCGGAAAATGCCATGCAAATCAGTTACTTTCATTATTTCCTGATTCATTTCCTGCATAAAGGGAATTTGTCTGATAGCATCCCGAGCTGTACCTTTCGTTCCCCAGCGAGGAATCGTGTCGATAGGGAAAGGCAATGAACGGGATAAATATCTGAAAGATATTGTGTCATTTTCATTCTTTATATGAGATATTCGGCAGTTTCGCTCTTCCATTGCTTTCCTGTTAGTGGCATTGATTTGGAAAGAAGCGATTTCCTGTCCTGCAAGTCCCTGTGCTTTCAGGAATAAGTATGCCATTACCATATGACCGTCTTTATCAGGATGAATCCGGTCACCGCCACAGAAAGTAGCTGTAGAATCAGATAGCTGAATCTGCTTATTCAACCCGCACATCACAGTATTGAAATTGACAAATCCCCATCCTCTCTTTTGGGCAACTTCTGCCTGCATTTCAATAATTCGTTTGATCGTCTCATTCTTTCCGTGTAGTACTTCTACTCCTTTCAATTTCACATTCTCATCATAGGGAGGAGAACCTAGAAGTACTACGCTTTTTATTTTTTTGTCAGCAAGAATCTGTCGTTGCAGTTTTTCAAACTCTGTGTGAGCATACTCTACCTGCTGATTCGCATACTTATCATATCCGGGCTTATTATATCCGTCGAATCCGGAATCATTCATCCCGAAAGAACAGATCAAATAGGTCGGCTTTTTGATTTTAATATCTGAATCGAAACGATAAACCATGTGGCTCACACAATCACCACCAATTCCTCCATTATACATACGAAGAGGTAAATTGGGGAAGTGCGTCATGTAATACAGCCATATATAAGAATGATAATGCCCTCCTTCCGTTATACTATTTCCAAGAAAAACAATTCTGTCATTTGCTTTAAATGACGGAATTTGCTGCGCACTTACAGGAAACGATAAAATGCAACAGGTATATAATATAAATAGTATTTTCTTCATTACTAAACCTTTTTATTCAACTGGAGTAAGAATTGCTGCCCAACCGCCACCTTTAGCCATGGTGATGTTAATTAGTTCATCTTTTGAAACCATTACTTCTTCTGTTTTAAAATCCGAGGCGTAAACGTCTGCATTCACACCGTCTTTGAAAATTTCCATTTTATATTTGGATGCTTCAAGGAAATCCAGTTTCACTTCAATATTACGGGCATTCCAGTCTGTTAAACCTGCCAAATACCAATTCTTACCATTCTTACGGGCAATAACTAATTGTTCTCCGATTTTAGCTGTTATAGCTTTAGTATCTTCCCAAATGGTAGGTATACGGGAAATAAAAGAGGCAAATTCTGGAGCTTTATAATAATTTGAGGGAGAATCTGCTAACATTTGTAACGGGCTTTCATACACTACATATAAAGCTGCCTGATGGGCGCGTGTACCTAGACTGATCGGATGTACGAAATTGATGTAAAAGTCTTCCGCTGTTGCATTGTTTACTGCACCGGGAGTATAATCCATCGGACCGGCTACCATTCTTGTAAACGGAAGAATCAAGTCATGTACCGGATTAATATCTCTTGAATCCTTATCGTGCTCTAATCCAAGTACACCTTCAAAAGTCATCACATTGGGATATTTCTTCTGTAAACCGGAAGGTTTGAAAGAACCATGGAAATCAACGAGTAATTTACGCTCCATTGCGGCTTTTCCTACCCGTTCGTAGAAATTAACCATATATTGATCCGAACGTTGCATAAAATCTACTTTTATACCTTTGATTCCCCATTTTTCATAAACATCCAGAATTTCGTCCAATTCTTTATCAAGTGGGTTCCATAAAGTCCATAATACAAGACCTACATTTCTTTCCTTTCCATATCGTACCAGTTCCGGTATATCCAACCCGGGTATTGGCTCCTTAATATTCCAGGTTCCAGCTGACCAACCTTCATCTAATAAAATATATTCAATTCCGTATTTTGAAGCGAAATCAATGAAATATTTATAGGTATCCGTATTCACACCTGCCTTAAAATCTACCCCGTATACGTTCAATGTACTCCACCAATCCCAAGAAATCTTTCCGGGTTTTATCCAGTCTGTGTCTTGAGTAACAGATGGAGAGGCTAATTGATACACTAAGTTATTTTCAATAACCGCTTTGTCGTCTTCGTTAATCATTAACACACGCCAAGGGAAAGTTCTTGTTCCTTCAGTTTCAGCAATGTAAGAGGCTTTCTCCAATAATACTTCGTCACGGTCGGCACCTTCCTTTAAGGCACTTTTTAAAACTACAGGAGGAAATTCACCGGATAGCGTGTTATTACGATCACCCGTTAAAAATAGATTGGGATAATCGAAAAGATCGGATTCCATAATAACAACTTTCGTTCCTTTAGGAGTAGAGAGGTAAATGGGTAGATAGCCTTTCATATCCTTAGTGAGCGAGGAGATGTTTAATTCATCAAAAATGGCTTCGCAGTGTGTGAGGTATTCTTGATTCTTTTCTCTTGGCCAATATAGCTTACACCCTTCAGTCCAGTTCTGTTCAATAGTTTCGGTATTAATAATAACTTTAGGTTGCTTTAATGAAGTCTCAAAACGATAAGCGGCTCCATTGTTATATACTCTGAAGACTATTGCGTAGTTACCTTTACAAGTCAGAGTTAACTGGTTATATTGATCTTTGATAATTCTTTGTTTAAGTGGAATGACAGCTGTTTGCTCCGAATTTACTTTAAGTGTTTTAGCTTTTATTACTTTCGGATTTACTCCCGGTTGTTCAGTCTGCCCTTCAATATCCATCTGCATCAGACTGGGATTTAGTATACGTTCACCATTGTAATTAATACTCCAACTCAATTGTTTTCCGGCTGTTACCGTCACCTTGATTTTTCCATCCGGTGAACTTACAGTGTAGTTTTTGGCTTGAGTTACTATGCATGTGCATAAAATAATGTGTAATAATATAAGTACTCGTTTCATTTTATATATTATATTTTATTGAATATTCTCTATTTAAAGACTCTCTGCTCGTTGAATTCCTTCTTTAATGGGTGTCCATTGATTGAATTCTATTACTTGCACAATGTCAAACACCATTAATCCTTCGGATTGGGAAAGACAGACATAAACAGCATCTGCTATATTGTCCTTATGATTTAAAGCATACAAAGTGCCATAGACTTTACATGCTCCATGAACAATGCGTTGTGCACGCGCTATTCCATATTCTATGGATTCGGGATCGTTCAATCCAAATATTTTGGTTAAATAAGTTCCACATAGAAAGGTGTCTAACAATCCGGCAAAACCTGTATTTTTATATTCAGGTGAAGCCCAACTGTATTCTTTGGAAAAATCGTATTCGGTGGATGCCCAATTTTGTCCTTGCCCATAAATAGCATGAATCCATGAGGCAGCCCAATATTCTAATTGAATATCCGGTTTAATGTTTTTAATTTCTGTACGCACCCGTTCTACAAAATTACGTATGACCATAGAGCGGAACTCCCACCATTTCTTATAATAAGTCCCTGTCCGTTTAGTGCCATCTGTATTCCAAATGAAAATATCATCCGGGAACCGATCTAATTGCTTTCCGATGTATTGTTCGAAAGCTATTTTTGTTGCCTCCGAAAAATCACTTTCATCTCCCGGATAACGGCAATAGTCTAAGGCAAAGCCATCAAAATTGTAATTTGTAACTAACTCTTTTATAAAATTCAGACAAAAGTCTTGTACTTCCGGTAAAACTGGGTTTAAAAAGGCGGAGACTTTTGTTTTATCGTCCTTAATATCTATCAAACCCTGATCTTTGGTATATTCCAAACAAGTTTTTCCATCCCATGTATCATCACGGTACGCCATTCCATTTTTAGAAGAAGGTAAGCCTGCCGTAAATATAGTAGCAGAGACCGTTACTTTAAGTTCACGTTTATGAGCCTCATCAATAAAAAATTGAAGATAATCCCAATCTCTTTCGATATGTGTACCGGCAAGATCGGTCAATGGGGTTAAATAAGAACTTTTAAACAGGGCATCGCCTTGTACAGGACGCACATCTACTACAATTTTATTAAAACCTGTTGATTTGGCGAGATCAAGATAATATGTGATATTCTCTTTTTTTGAGAAACGTTCAAAATTTGCTTCTGCATCAAACCATAGCATTTTTTCTTTTTCAGGAGTGGGTTCTTCCGGAATGACAGGAGTGGGAGGATTTGGCTCGGGAAGCTCGGATTCTACAGTCTTTGTAGAACAACTACTAAATGATAGAAGAAAAAAGAATAATAAAATGCTTGGAATGTATTTCATACTTTATTGTTTTTATTTCTCGACTTCAGGCTGATATTTAGAAAAAAATACAGCCTGAAATCGAGAATAATAAGAAAGCTAAATAAAACAAACTTGTTATCCTAAAGATCTTTCGACCGTTATTTTAAAGCTACTGCCGTAGTTATAGCACGTTGGGCACCAGCACTTGGCTTTATCACCGGTTGACCGTTGACCAACATACAAGTTGAACCACCACCATCAAGATTCATAGCATCTACACAACCTAAACTCTTCAGGATATTAGCCATCATAGCCATATTCATACCTTTTACACCTTCCGTTACACTGCGGCCTTCACAAACGAAAAATATCACCTTATTATTGGCTGTTACTCCGATAGCGGTTCTTGGATGATAATTTTCGGGAGCAACTCCACTTTCTTCATCAAAAAGTTCTTCAATAAAAGTATTTCTCACACTTCCGTCTTTCAACAGGATCGGTCCACCTCCAATCGCCGTTTCTGCATTTAATTTCACGCCTCTCGTCGGAAAATAAGCCGAAGGTGCAGGTTGAGGCTCATAACCGGACTTATTGGGAGAAGGTTGTTCATAGGTATATGTCACACCATCAGTTGTTGTATAAGCCCAATCTGTGGAGAAATAACCATTCTTCGACAGCTGAAAGATACCTCGTGTAGGATAATAACTCTTTTGAGAACGTATTTCCTCCTGCGAGTTCACAGCTAAGACCTCTCCTTCACGGCATAGCAGACTGACAGACTTTCCGGCTCCCATTACAAAATATCCACCATTCATAATTATCGGATATTTTTGTTGTTCTGCTTGCCAGATTTGATTGGGAGTCTTAGAATATATCTGGTCTCCGATAGTTGCAAAATTTGCTTTTGACATATCCGCAACAGCAATAAAAGCTATGGCTTTCATGCCTTCCAGTTCTGACGGAGATTTGTATACACTTATGTATTCAGGTAACGTGCCAAACTCTGTTGTCTGTTTAACCCAGCCTAATGTTGTCGGATCAGGATCCGGCATTACCACCTTTTCATTATCATCATCTGAACAACTTGTTGCAGACATGGCAGCAATCATGAAAAGAAGCCAATATTTTGATATATTTTTCATTATCATATCGATTTAATCGTAAATATTTATTTCTTATCATCTCTGTGCTTCCGCACGTTCAATACCTTTTTGGATATCATCCCACAGATTCATTTCAATAACCTGTACTATGTCGAATATCATCAAGCCTTCCGATTTTTCAAGACAAAGACTTACTGCATCGGCTATATTGGTTTTATGATTTAAAGCATATATCGTTCCGAATACTTTGCAATCATTACCAACTAATCTCCGTGCACGGGCAATACCATACTCTATCGATTCCGGATCATCCATGCCATAGATACGTTCTAAATACGTTCCACATAAGAAAGTATCCAGATAAGGTGCAAATCCTGATTCATTGTAGGCTTTCGATCCCCACGGATAATTTAATGAGAAATCAGATTCTGGACTGGCCCAATTCTGGCCTTGTCCATAAATACCATGAATCCAGGAAGCAGCCCAATACTCCAGTTCTACTTTATTATTGATAGAATGAATCTCTTTACGCACTTCTTTCACAAAACTTGTGATAACATTAGCCCGGAATGCCCACCATTCTTTATAATAAACACCAGGATTTTTCGTTCCATCGGCATTCCATGTAAAAATATTATCTGGAAAGTTCCGGACTTTTTTTCCTAAGTAGTGTTCAAAAGCTTTATGACTATCAGCAGAGAAGTCACTATCATCTCCCGGATATCGGCAATAATCTAATGCATAAGCATCAACATCATAGTTTTTCACTATTTCACGAACAATACTTAAAGCAAATTTGCGGACATCTTTACGAACCGGATTTAAAAAAGCTCCTACTTTTTTCTTGTCCTCTCTGATGTCAAGCATCTTTCCGTCAGGTGTATATTCCAAGCATGTTTTCCCATCCCAACGTGACTCCTCATAGACCAAACCTTCGTTGGTAGCGGGATGTCCGGACGGAAACATTGCAGTAGAAACAGTGACTTTTAATCCTAACCGACGAGCTTCATTGATAAAATACTGCAGGTAATCCCAATCACGATGAATTACTTTGCCATTTACTGTTGTAAGTGGAGGTAGAATTTTACTTTTATACAGTACTTCCCCGTATATAGGTTTGACGTCTACTACTACTTGATTGAATCCTACTGACTTGGCTTTTTCCAAATAGTAAGAAATAGAATCTTTAGAGGCAAAGCGTTCAAAATTAGCTTCTGCATCAAACCAAAGGTATTTAGGTTGTTTTTTGCCCCTGTTCCCGGCAAAGGAACAGGTAGCAAATAACAATAGAAAAAACGATATAATGCTTTTATTCAACATATTTCAATTCTATATAATTAGGAGTATGCCTATTTCTCGTATTTTGTAAGTTCATAACAACGAATACCTACACCATAACCGTAATAGAGATATAATGATTCTCCGTCATCACTTGGTGAACAAGTAGTCCAGATACAAGAGTTGGTAGTCCATGGCTCGAGTGTTTCTGTGATAGGTAATGAATGATTACTAGACGGGTCTAGCAGGTGTAGTCCAACCCAGCCCCAACCGCAAGTTATGGTTGCTCCGTACCATCTGCCATTGAATGGAATACCTCTACCGGAAATAAGTACATGATTTCCCCAGCCAGCGTATCCTTTCTTATTCCACATGTCTATATATGGACCTGTGATGCTGTTAAATGCCCCTGCCGTATTTGCTTTATAACCGATTTCCGGTCCCATTACACCTCCGGCATTCACTGCGTCTATAACATAAAATGGCGGGTTATCTGACACTCCGAGTACAGCCACAATCTGTCGCCAGTTACTATCATTACTGGGACGACCGGTAACCAAGGTTGAAGTGCCTGTATATGTACCATTCTCAAATTTGTAAACTGCATGTGTACCTACACCATCAGGTTTAGAATCATAAACATATCCCACTTTGTCAATATCACCGATTGCAGAAACTTTATTTGCTCCGGGAGTTACATTAGCAACCTTTTGTGGAGCTCCCTCAACAGTAGTCCATCTGTATAATCCTACGTTTTTTACTACACCGATCAAATTACCAGCGTCATCATTGACTAACTGGCACAAAGAAGCGTCTATTCCTGTCACATTTAAAGTCTTATCTACTTTCTGCCCTGTATATTTATCATAGAAATTAAATTGGGTGTCTATTATATAATTACCAAACACTGCACCGAAACCATCTTTGTCTTTATTGGATGGAGTAGGTAGACTAATTTCCCATTTTTTGAAAAAATATTCAAAACCTTCTCCATCATTTACTTTTCCGCCATAAGTCCATTTTACGGTCCAGTCAGTGGTTGTGCCATCTTGCGCCTTCACTGTGTAATGTACATCTTTTGAAAAATCTTGAGGTACATCGGGGGTAGGTGTAACTGTTGCATATGGAGAGATAAAGAAAGAACAAGTAACTCCATTGAGTTTGCTCAAATCCAAGTCCGGAGTAATCTTAAATTCAATGATGTTACCATCCTTAATGGTACCCTGTTTATAATTACCCTCGCCCAATCTAACTTTGAATCCGGTTATATCGGTATCAGAGTATAATGTTGGATCATCCGAGCATGCGGAAAATGCAACCATTGTTGCCATGACAGCAACTTGAAGCCAATTATGATATTTTATTTTCATAACATCTACTTTTTTAGTTATTTGGGTGTTTAGCAGTCAGAGTATACTCCTTTTGCGTTCCATCACCTGCTACAATAGTTAGTTTAAATGGAGTAGATAAATCTTTAGCACCAGTCAATGAAGGATAAGCAAATGCTGCTACAGGCAAATTGGCTGTTACATATAATTCGCTCAATTTCACTTTTGCCGGAAGTTCGAAAGTTATATTTCCATTCTCTGATATAACCCCATCATAAGTAGTACCATCTTCCGGAGAATTAGCACGAACCATAATGGATATGATATCACAATCAGAATGATAATGGATATCATCATGCTTTTCACAAGAAGAAAAGGAAAAGCTAAATGCTATCATTAATATGATGTATGTAATTACTTTGAAATTTTTCATAACTATAATAATCTTTTAATATTACCAAGGAGCATTATTCTCACATAACGGATTATTCTGTAATTCATCTACAGGAATAGGTAGCAAGTAATAGCGTTCTGGAAAGAAGCGGTTTATATTGTCGTCACATGACACTTGTTCATAAGTATAAGAATTATCATCTTTTTTGGTTATTTTTGTTCCATGTGCCTGTTTTCCATCAATAACTTCGCCAGCCAAACGCCATCTGCGTAAATCCCAATAACGGAATCCTTCAAAGGCCAATTCACAAATACGCTCCTTACGTAATAGTTTCATAAATGAGTCTTTATCCGGTGCTTCCTGTGTTGTACGTTCCGGTAGGTCAACACGTCTTCTTACTTCATTGAGAGCTTCCAAGGCATCATCCTGATTTTTAGCATAATCCTGTTCTGCCAGAGCTTCAGCCAGATTTAACAAAACCTCCGCATAACGCATTTCAATCCAAAACTGATCGCTTCCCTTATCATCAAATTCGGTATTGTTTTCTTGTAGATATTTTCTGATGAAATATCCGGTAACAGTTTGTTTTTCTCCCGGATTCATATTATCTCTGTAAGCAGCAAAACCGTTTTCAGCGTCTACATAGGTATAAATAGTCTTTTCTTTCCAAGTAGCCCCATTATATATAATGGATGCATAGAAACGAGGTTCACGACCTACATAAGGATCTTTGGCCATGGAGCCGCTCCACGAGAAAGGAGTTCCGTCAGCCATATCATAAGAATCAACCAGTTCACTTGTCGGGACAGCTCTTCTTATTCCTTGTTTACCGTCAGGAGCAAAATAGCGATCGAAATAATGGGGCATATCCGGAATTTTGTATGCTATGGAGAAAATAATTTCTTTATTACCTGCCACTTTAAATACATCTTTATATTCATCCATTAAGTCATACTTATTGAGCTTTTTAATCTCATCAGCAGCGGTAATAGCAATATCCCAACGTTTTGCAAAGAGTGCTGTACGACACATATAGGCATACGCTGCTCCTTTAGTCAAACGCCCATCCCATTTGCTGTCCCATTCTTTCGGAAGGTGTTGGGCTGCGAATTCCAGGTCCTTCAGAACAAAATCCCATGATTCGGCTTCAGTTGCTCTTGCTTTTGCTTTTTCCCCTTCTGAATCAACTCCATTTGTTTCGTCACGAAGAATAACTCCTCCGAAAATTCTAATCATACGTGCATAATTCACAGCGCGAATAAAACGAATTTCAGCAATACGAGTATTGAGAAAATCTTCATTAAACTTACTTCCATAGATACCGGCATCACGCAAAAATACATTTTCTCTAAATATGTCAGTATAAAGTCCCCACGATGACATCGGATTATTATCTGATGTTATTGTGTTTTGCTGCAACAGAATCTTGTTATGAGCACTCCATGTTTGTGGAACTCCATTTCCATACTTAACTAAATCTGTATATCCATCGGTTAAGGATAAAGAAGAAAAGTTGGATAAGCCATTGAGAGGCTTATATAAGTAAGTCACATACATATCTAAAGAAGATTCCGAGCTCCAGGCTACTGTTTCTGAATATGAGTCTGTGGGATCTTTCTCCAACAAATCATGGCACGAGATTAGAAACTGTGACGTAAACATCAGCCCTATCCCTAATAGATATAATCTTTTTATTTTCATAATTATTGATTTAATTAGAATGTGATATTTAATCCAACACTATAATTCTTTTGTTGGGGATAATAACCATTATTTATAATAGCCATTTCAGGGTCGCAATATTTGAATTCTGTGAAAGTAAACAGATTGGTGCCTGCTACATATACACGAACGTTAGATAGTCCAATATTGGCTTTCGCAAGTATTTTTTTAGGAATTGTATAACCAAACTGTAAATTCTTCAAACGCAAGAAATTACCATTTACCAACCACCAGGAAGAGGTATATGCATTATTTCCATTATGAATGGCACTTAATCTGGGATAACGGGCACTCGTATTTTCCGGTGTCCATGAATCTTCTACCAGATAATAAGGAGCATTTCCTCCCGAGTAGAATGGTCGTGTATAGACCGTATTGTCCATTGAACCATGATTATAAGTACCATTCAACGTATAACTAACAATAGCAGCTCCTTGCCATAATGCACTCAAATTGAACCCTTTCCAGTTGAAGTCCATAGACAGAGAGTAGTTTAACTCTGGTAAAGTGCTGTGGCCGATTTTAACTTTATCCCCATCCTGCGTAATTTTACCATCTCCATTGATATCCTCATACATGATATCTCCTAAACGTTGAACTCCATTACCAACAAAAGGACGGTTATCCAATTGCTCTTGTGTTTGATATAAGCCTATAGCCTTATAGCCATAAATTTGTCCTAAAGGTTCACCTATGTTTGTCCGGTACCAAGGAGTACTTTCACTTTCAATCCGCGACAGAACTTTATTTCTAGCCCACGCTACACTACCGGTTATACTATAATAAAAATCATTAACGTGGTTTTGGTGCTTCAATACCAATTCAAAACCGCGATTGTCGATCTTACCCGTATTTCCTTTTTGAGCATAAATTCCTCCTAATGAAGGAGGGAAACCGCCACTCCGGCTTTCTTGTATATCTTTTGTCAGCTTATAAAATAAATCGAATTCTACTCCCAATAATCCATTCCACATTGTCAGATCAGCACCAATATTGTAACTGCGGGTAGTAGACCAGGTTAAGCTGGAAGTAATAGAGTTGGATGCACCTAATCCTGCATAAGGAACTCCTCCGAATATATACGCATTCTTCTCTACCTTAAAAATGCTTCTATGCAAAAAAGCATCTGTATTATCACTACCCAATTCACCGACAGAAGCACGCAACTTTAACAGGTTGATAGAAGAGAAATTGTTTTTTATGAAGTTTTCTTCAGAGATTACCCATCCTAAAGATACAGAAGGGAAGAATCCCCATCTTTTATCTTTTGCGAATTTATAGGATCCATCTACACGAAAAGCAAATTCTGCAAGATATCTTTTATCGAAAATATAATTGAAACGCCCTACATAACCAATAGTAGCTTTATCGCTATGACTACCTGTAGGATTGGATATAAATTCAGTACCTAATGAAAGATCAACCGGATCATTAAAATTATAGCCACCCATCTTTCCTGTCATTGTAGAGCCTTTCAGTTGTGTCTGTTCATATAAGAATAGGGCTGAAACTGCATGCTTGCCAAAGGTATTAGCATACTCCACACTCGGGCGGACCATAAATCTTCTGAAAGAAGATGCAGATTTAGTGTAATTACCTTTCTCGCTTGTAGAAGAGGCACGCATTAAATTATATGATTTAGAATCTGCACTATAAGCATTAACATTGTATCCTACCAAGAAACCGTTATCTTCCGAATAACTAGTATCATAAACTAAACCGAGAGAAGCTTTCAACCCTTTTACCCAAGGAAAGGCATAACTAATTTTCATTGTACCATCAAACTCATGTCTTTGTTTTTTCTGAAATCCGCTATTCCTTAAAGTAGCGAGTGGACTCTGTGTGGTGGAACTACCAGGACCAATCCAAGCTGTATATTCTCCTTGATAATAGATAGGAATAATAGGGGCTGAATAAACAGCCTGCTGAATGGGATTTTGTTCAGCCTGTGCGCTTGTGCTAATTCCGGGCCAGTTCTTTTCTTCATAAAAGCCAGAAATATTAAGTTCGAACGTTAAATCTTTGGTAATATTACCTTCTACGTTAGAACGGACATTGTAACGATCATAATTCACATTTTCGATGATACCGGATTGATCCAACATGCCTATACTGGTGAAGAAACGGATATTCTTGTTACCACCGGAAGCTGAAATATTATGTTGATGTGTGAAGCCATAATCCTTAAAAACTTCTTTTGTCCAGTTTGTATTTCCATATTTACCTTCTGGATCATAGTTGTTAGCCACTTTCGTCTGAATATCAGCTCCATAATATGGCCCGTTACCATCAAGTTCACTTGCCTTATTATACCAATAAATATAGTCAGGACCATTTAGCATTTCAGGCATGGCTGTATTTTTCTGGAAAGTAACAGAACCGTCATACGAAAGAGTTACTTTACCTTCAGTACCTTTCTTGGTCGTTACCAGGATTACTCCATTTGCCGCTGCCAAACCATAAACGGATGCTGTAGCTGCATCTTTCAAAATAGATATGTTTTCTACATCATTAGGATTCACAGTATTCAACATACGTTCAACGCCATCCACTAATATCAGAGGACTAGAATCTAAAAAAGTACCTAAACCACGGATGTTGATAGATGTCTGGTCGTTTCCGGGAAGACCGGAACGTTGAACACTCGTTACCCCCGGTAACTTACCTGTCATCATATTAGAAAGGTTAGCTTGAGGAGCCATCATCAACTCTTTAGAGCCTACTTGAGAAACGGAACCTATTAAGAATTTCTTTTTTTGAGTTCCATACCCCACCACTACAACTTCATCCAATGCTTGTGCATCTTCTTGAAGTCTAATAGTAATTTCTGAACGACCATGTAAAGCAACCTCTTGAGTCTGATACCCGACAAAGGAAACTACTAAAGTCGATTTTAAATCCTGTACATTTAGGCTAAACTGTCCGTCAATATTGGTAATAGTACCGTTGGACGAATTCCCTTTTACACTAACAGTAGCACCGACAAGCGGCTCATTGTTTGAGTCATACACTGTCCCTTTCACGTTCGTGTTTTTTTGAGCATGAACGTTTAAGAAAGAAAGCGAACAGATGAATAAGGCTATAAACCTTATACTCCATGTGATTTGTTTCTCCATATTAAATATTAATGTTAATAAAACAAGATAGTTATTTATAATTCATCAAATCTTCTAATGTTTTCCAGCACTGATACAGTCCTCTTGGCACATGGAAGCATCCTTTCCATTTTCCTCCTTTGAGTGGTAGCAATATTTCGCCTCTTCGGTTCAAGTAGCCATACCATTCAGGATATTCTTTATCCTTGAAATGCTCCCAAGTGTAGTCATGTACCTTTTCAAACCATTCCAGACATCGTTTATCTCCGGTCAGTTGATAACCTTTTAATAGGGAAATAAGCGTCTCAATATGCACCCACCAGAGTTTCTGGTCCCATTCCAGTTGTTGGGGAGGACAACCGTTACGATCCATAAAATAGTAGATACCTCCATATTGCTTGTCCCAACCATAATTAAGCATCGTGAGAGTAGTCTCTTTGGCTTTCTCTATCAATTCCGGACGATTCAGACGCTTGCCCAGATCCATGATAAACCACATCGCTTCAATGGCATGCCCCGGAGTCACCTGACGACCTTCAAAACAATCGACCAGATTACCGTCTATGTCCACGTTTTCAACAATGATACCTCCGAGTTCAGGACGATAGAAAACTTCCATCACTTCATGGATACAAGTATCCATTGTTTCCCGCAGATACGTTTCATCCAATAAATGCTCTATCTCCAGTGCCAGGTTACAGAGGATCATTGGCAAGGCAAAGTTCTTCAGATTACGGGTACCCGGATGAAGCTTATTCCATCTCCCTTTCGGATTATCCACTTTGGAAAGGATTATATCGAAAGTTTTCTTGGCAATGTTCGCATATTCCTGATTACCGGTTGCAAGGCTCAACTGTCCGAAAGCCATGGTGGCGAATGTATACGAGAATATATTATACGGTTCTACCAATGGTCTACCCGAACGATCAAGGGAAAAATACCAGTTATAGTTACCATCATGTCCGTATTTTTTTAGAAATTCACCACCTTGAACGGCACAATCCAGCCATTCCTTGCGTTTTTCCACTTTATTGTAAAGCATGGAGAACATCCACACCTCACGACATTGCAGCCAGATGAACTTATCCGTATCGAACACTTTTCCTTCACGGTCCAGACAGGTGAAATAACCACCATACTCGTGGTCTTGGGAGTGTTCAAGCCAGAAAGGGAGGACACTGTCCAGAAGTTCATTCTTGTACAGACTTGCCAGTTTCTCGAAATCCATACTATTATTTCCATTATAGATTGGTATGGACAATTCAGCAGTGAAAGAGATGTCCGCTGAATGACCAATGTTATTCTTACTATCCATATTTATAAAATGTTAGTTTATTGTTATTAAGGTCTGTTTTATATTTATTCCGAACGGGTCCAGTATCTTTCAATCTCCTCCAGCGACTTCCCGGTGGTCTCCGGCACGAGTTTCCAGACAATTAGCATATACGGTACGCACATAACGGCAAACAGGAAGAATGTTCCGGCGGGGGTAAGGTTCTGGAGCATCCAGGGGGTTAACTGTCCGATCAGGTACGTTCCGATCCACAGAGCGAATCCTGCTATCGACATGGCCAGTCCGCGAACCTTGGTGGGATACATCTCCGAGAGGAGCACGAACACCACGGCACAGATGGATACGGCACAGCAGAATACATAGAACAGGAAGAAAATAAGCAGGAAGAGGCTGGATACTCCCAGGGAATCTCCGAAGAGGAAGTACAGGCCGATGAGAATCAGAGAAACAACCATTCCCGAAACTCCGTAATAAACAAGTTTCTTGCGGCCTACCTTATCAATGATGACAAGAGCCAGAACGGTGGTCAAAGTATTGACTAGTCCTACCAGAACTTGGTAAAATGAAAGTTAACTGTTTGCATAGCTGTATTATGGTAGAAAAGTTTTATCTTTATCGCGTTAAACTAACTAATACCCCCATTATGAGAAGAATTTTTTATTTACTTTTCCTTGTCTTATTAGGCTATTCTTTTGACGTAAAAGCTTCAGACACAGTGTTTATCCATGAAACACAAATCCCGGTTTTGATAGAGCGGCAGGACAATGTTCTGTTCTATATCCGGTTGGATGCAAAGGAAAGCAAGATGCTCGATGAAGTTGTTTTAGATTTCAGTAAAAGTACCAACTTAGCGGATGTCCAGGCAATCAAACTCTATTATGGAGGAACAGAGGCCTTACAAGATCAAAACAAAAATCGCTTTGCCCCTGTAGAGTACATATCCAGCCATCGACCGGGTGCGACATTGGCGGCTAATCCTTCCTATTCCATAAAATGTGCAGAGGTCGGACCATCGGAAAAAGTTGTATTAAGAGGTAATTACAATTTATTTCCAGGTGTCAACTTTTTTTGGATCAGTTTGCAGATGAAAACAGATGCCTCTTTGCATACTAAAATAGTCTCTGATTTACATGCTGTAAAAGTGGATGGGAAAGAACTCTATTGTAAATTTATTTCCCCGAAAGATATTACTCACCGGATGGCAGTCGGAGTTCGTCATGCTGGTAATGACGGTTCTGCTTCCTTCCGTATTCCCGGATTAGTGACAACCAATAAAGGAACATTATTGGGAGTGTACGATGTCCGATATAATAGTAGTGTCGATTTACAGGAATATGTAGATGTGGGTTTGAGTCGTAGCACTGACGGAGGGAAGAGCTGGGAGAAAATGCGTCTTCCGCTTTCATTTGGTGAGTATGGCGGTTTGCCTAAAGCACAGAATGGGGTAGGAGATCCCTCTATTTTGGTAGATACTCAAACGAATACCGTCTGGGTGGTTGCCGCATGGACACATGGTATGGGTAATCAACGTGCCTGGTGGAGCTCCCATTCGGGAATGGATATAAACCATACCGCACAGCTGGTATTGGCAAAGAGTACAGACGATGGTAAAACATGGTCGAAACCGATCAATATAACAGAGCAGGTAAAAGATCCGTCCTGGTATTTTCTCCTTCAAGGACCCGGACGTGGAATAACGATGAGCGACGGCACATTAGTATTTCCAACGCAGTTTATAGACTCTACCCGTGTTCCGAATGCAGGAATCATGTATAGTAAAGACCGGGGGAAAACGTGGAAAATGCACAATATGGCACGAACAAATACAACGGAAGCACAAGTTGCGGAAATAGAACCGGGAGTATTGATGCTGAATATGCGTGACAATAGAGGAGGAAGCCGGGCTATTGCCATAACGAAAGATTTGGGAAAAACCTGGACAGAACACCCGTCTTCACGTAAGGCACTTCAGGAACCGGTATGTATGGCCAGTCTGATTCATGTCGATGCCAAGGACAACGTTTTGAATAAAGACCTCCTGTTGTTTTCAAATCCGGATACGACTAAAGGGCGCAATCATATAACAATAAAAACAAGTCTGGATAAAGGACTTACCTGGTTGCCCGAACATCAAATCATGCTCGACGAAGCAGAAGGATGGGGATATAGTTGCCTGACGATGATTGATAAAGAGACAATCGGTATTCTATATGAGAGCAGTGTGGCACACATGACTTTTCAGGCGGTGAAATTAACAGATTTGTTAGGAATGAAATGATAGATATAATAGCGGTTAAACTATCCGATATGATAAAAGAATAAAACCGTATATTTATCGTGGCGTGCAAAAACAACATATTTTGTTAAATTATCAGTGAAATTTGCTGAAAAAATAATATCTTTGAATCCGTTAATATCTAATGCCCCACTATGATGATTAATTTGATCGGAAAAAAGGCTCAAATAGCATGTGAACTACTATGCTGTTGCAGTATGGCATATGCACAGAGCAATGACAATTCCGAAGTTGTCGTTCTAAATACAGGCTGGGAGTTTTCCCAGGTAGGGACGGAGCTGTGGCGACCGGCACAGGTTCCGGGCACCGTTCATCAGGATCTTATCAACCATAAACAACTTCCCGATCCTTTTTATGGCATCAATGAACAAAAGATTCAGTGGGTGGAAAATGAAGACTGGGAATACCGGACTGCTTTTACAGTTACCCCCGAACAACTGAAACGGGATGACGCCCAATTGGTTTTTGAAGGTCTTGACACATACGCCGATGTATACCTCAATGGAGCATTGTTGCTGAAAGCCGATAACATGTTTGTCGGTTATACCATACCTGTCAAGTCCCAACTCCGTATCGGAGAAAACCTTCTTCACATCTATTTTCATTCCCCCATCCGGCAGACACTGCCTCAATATAACTCGAACGGATTCAACTATCCGGCAGACAACGACCATCACGACAAACATTTAAGCATATTCTCCCGTAAAGCCCCTTACAGTTATGGCTGGGACTGGGGAATCCGCATGGTGACCAGCGGCATCTGGCGTCCGGTGACCATCCGTTTTTATGACGCAGCTTCTATCAGTGACTATCACGTAAAGCAACTCGCACTGACCGACCAGCTCGCAAATCTGTCTAATGAATTAGAAATAAACAACATACTCTCCCGGCCACTTCAGGCAGAGGTGAGAATCAATACCTCATTCGAAAGAAGTGCAGAAAAAAGCATCAGCCAGGCAATCACCTTACAGCCCGGAATCAATCATGTTTCCATACCTTCCGAAGTGGCATCCCCCGTACGTTGGATGCCGAATGGATGGGGAAAGCCCGCCCTGTATGATTTCTCCGCTCAAATCATAGTAGAAGATAAAGTCGTAGCCGAGCAATCGCACCGGATAGGACTGCGTACTGTTCGCCTCGTTAATGAAAAAGATAAAGACGGAGAATCCTTCTATTTTGAAGTAAATGGTGTACCTATGTTTGCCAAAGGAGCCAATTACATCCCCCAGGATGCACTCTTGACTAACGTCACTACCGAACGCTACCAAACCTTATTCCGCGACATCCGCGAAGCGAACATGAATGTCATTCGTGTATGGGGAGGTGGAACGTACGAAGATGACCGTTTCTATGACCTGGCAGATGAAAACGGAATACTGGTGTGGCAAGACTTCATGTTTGCCTGCACTCCCTATCCGTCCGACCCCACCTTTCTGAAAAGGGTAGAGGCGGAAGCCTGCTATAACATCCGTCGCCTTCGCAATCATGCTTCCCTGGCGATGTGGTGCGGCAATAACGAAATACTGGAAGCCTTAAAATATTGGGGATTCGACAAGAACTTCCCGCCCGAAATCTATCAGGAAATGTTTCGAGGCTACGACAAACTGTTCCATCAGCTCCTTCCAGCCAAGGTTAAGGAACTGGATGCCGACCGTTTCTACATACACAGCTCCCCGTATTTTGCCAACTGGGGGCGTCCTGAATCCTGGGGGATAGGAGACAGCCATAACTGGGGAGTCTGGTATGGTCAAAAAACATTCGAGTCACTCGATACAGACCTGCCCCGTTTCATGAGCGAATTCGGTTTTCAGTCCTTCCCGGAAATGAAGACCATCTCCACTTTCGCCGCTCCGGAAGATTATCAGATAGAATCGGAAGTGATGAATGCTCATCAGAAAAGCAGCATCGGCAACGCCCTGATTCGTACCTACATGGAGCGCGACTATATCATCCCCGAAAAATTTGAAGACTTTGTCTATGTCGGACTAGTACTGCAAGGACAAGGAATGCGTCACGGACTGGAAGCACACCGCCGGAACCGTCCTTACTGTATGGGTACCCTATATTGGCAACTGAATGACAGCTGGCCGGTAGTATCCTGGTCGAGCATCGACTATTACGGTAACTGGAAAGCCCTGCATTACCAAGCCAAACGAGTCTTTGCTCCAATCCTCATCAATCCTATCCGGCAGAACGACAGCCTCAATATCTACCTGATTTCCGACTGTCCGGACACCAAAGACCACCTGATGTTGGAAATGAAAGTAACAGACTTTGACGGAAAGAAACAAGGCAAGCCTATACAACTCAACACATTGACAGTTCCGGCTAACACTTCCCAATGCGTGTACCGTATAAAACCCGACACCTGGCTATCACCGGAAGAACAGCAACGCTGTTTCATGCAACTGACGCTAAAAGACAAGGCAGGAAACACCCTTGCCGAAACCGTATACTTCTTTAGAAAAACAAAAGACCTGCTTCTGCCTGAAACAACCGTTTCCTGCAAGATGAAACAGAAAGACGGCATGTGTGAACTGACATTGTTTTCTCCCGCTCTTGCAAAAGATGTCTTTATTGAAATTCCTTTGCAGGGAGCCCGTTTCAGCGACAACTTTTTCGACCTTCTTCCCGGAGAACGTAAAACGGTCGTCATCACTTCTCCCCAAATAAAGAAAGGAGAGGAGCTGCCTTTGACAATCAAACATATTCGTGAAACTTATAATTAATCTATTAATAACTTAACACTTAATTTTTTAGTTTATGAAGCAACTCTTTAAATTAACCGGATGTCTGGCACTAGCAGGACTTTTTGCCTCTTGCCAATCGGTGCAACAGGAAGCCAACTACCAGATCATCCCCATGCCACAAGAAATTGTAACCGCTCAAGGAAGTCCCTTCATCCTCAAGAGCAGTGTGAAAATTCTCTATCCGGAAGGAAACGAGAAGATGCAACGCAACGCAAAATTCCTGGCAGACTATCTGAAAACGGCTACCGGAAAAGATTTCGCCATTGAAGCCGGAACAGAAGGTAAAAACGCAATCGTACTGGCATTAGGCACGGAGAACGAAAATCCGGAATCCTACCAGATGAAAGTTACCGGTGACGGAATCACGATTACTGGTCCTACGGAAGCCGGCGTATTCTATGGCATCCAGTCCCTGCGCAAATCATTGCCTGTGGCTGTCGGTGCGGATATTGCCATGCCAGCCGTAGAAATCAATGACGCTCCCCGCTTTGGCTATCGTGGCGCGCATTTCGATACCAGCCGTCATTTCTTTACCGTGGATGAAATAAAGACCTACATCGACATGCAGGCTTTACATAACATGAACCGCCTCCACTGGCATATCACCGACGATCAAGGTTGGCGTCTGGAAATCAAAAAATACCCGAAACTGACTGAAATCGGTGCTAACAGAACAGAAACAGTCATCGGACGTAACTCCGGCGAATACGACGGCAAACCTTACGGTGGATTCTACACCCAGGAACAAGCCAAAGAAATTGTAGATTATGCAGCCGAACGCTACATCACCGTTGTTCCCGAAATCGACCTTCCGGGACACATGCAAGCTGCCCTTGCCGCTTACCCTGAACTGGGTTGTACCGGTGGTCCATACGAAGTATGGAGACAATGGGGTGTATCCGAGGATGTGCTTTGCGCCGGAAACGACCAAGTATTGAAATTCTTGGAAGATGTTTATGGTGAATTGATTGAAATCTTCCCATCACAATATATTCATGTAGGGGGCGACGAATGCCCGAAAGTAAGATGGGAAAAATGTCCGAAGTGCCAGGCACGTATCAAAGCATTGGGATTGAAGTCAGATCAGAGCCACAGCAAAGAAGAACGTTTGCAGAGCTTTGTCATCAACCATATTGAGAAATTCCTGAACGACCACGGACGTCAAATCATCGGTTGGGATGAAATCCTCGAAGGCGGACTTGCTCCGAATGCTACCGTGATGTCATGGCGTGGTGAGAAAGGTGGTATCGAAGCTGCGAAGCAGAAACACGATGTCATCATGACACCGAACACCTATCTGTATTTCGACTACTACCAAGCTAAAGACATCGAAAACGAACCGTTCGGTATCGGTGGTTATCTGCCGATGGAAAGAGTGTATAGCTACGAGCCGATGCCGGCTTCTCTTACTCCGGAAGAACAGAAATACATCAAGGGAGTGCAAGCCAACCTCTGGACAGAATACATCGCTACCTTCCCGCATGCACAGTACATGGTATTGCCTCGTTGGGCTGCTTTGTGTGAAATTCAGTGGTCCAGCCCCGAAAAGAAAAACTATGCCGACTTCCTGTCCCGTCTTCCACAACTGATTAAGTGGTACGATGCAGAAGGATACAATTACGCTAAACACGTATTTGACGTACAAGCCGAGTTTGACCCGAATCCGGCAGAAGGAACAATGGACGTTACCCTGTCTACCATCGACGGTGCCCCTGTTTACTATACATTAGACGGCACAGAACCTACTGCCGCTTCCTCCGTTTATGAAGGAGTATTGAAAATCAAGGAAAATGTAACCCTGTCCGCCAAAGCCATTCGTCCCAACGGCGAAAGCAAGATAGTGACAGAGAAGATTGATTTCAGCAAATCCAGCATGAAGCCGATTGTAGCTAATCAGCCTATCAATGAACAATACCTGTTCAAAGGAGCTTCCACTTTGATAGATGGTCTGAAAGGAAATAGCAGCTATAAGTCAGGCCGTTGGATCGCTTTCAACGGAAACGACATGGATATGACTATCGACCTCCAGCAACCTACTGAAATCTCAAGCGTGGCAATCTCTACCAATGTAGCAAAAGGGGACTGGGTATTTGATGCCAGAAACCTGTCCGTAGAAACTTCAGATGATGGCAAGACCTTCAAAAAGATTGCTTCCGAAGAATATCCGGAGATGAAAGAGACAGACAAAGACGGAATCGTTGAGCACAAACTAACCTTTGCTCCTGTGACCACCCAATACGTGAGAGTCATTGCTTCACCGGAGAAATCACTTCCGGCATGGCATGGAGGAAAAGGTAAAAAGGCATTTTTATTTGTAGACGAAATCAAAATTGATTAATGAATATAAGAAAAGAATACCCTAAAGTTTGTCTTTTCTTATGGATATTGGGGATGTGCTTCCATGCACATCCCATTCTGGCACAGTCCGTCATACCTGTCCCATTAAAAATGGAGCAGGGGACGGGCTCTTTTTTACTGTCAGAAAAGACTAAACTTTATACAAACCTGCAAGGTGGAGAAGCGGAACTCTGGGAGAATTACCTGAAAGCATTACCTGTTCAGCTGAAAGAAGCGAGAATGAAAGACAGGAAACAGATGCTTTTCTTATTGATAACCCCCAAGACCCCCCAATTGCCATCACCGGAAAGCTATACACTCTCCGTCACCTCTCAACGAATCGAGATCCGGGCAACTTCGGGAGCCGGATTATTCTATGGAATGCAAACCCTGTTACAGCTGATGCAACCGGCAAGCACAGGCAGCTATTCCGTACCCTCTGTCGAGATAGAAGACACCCCTCGTTTTGCTTATCGCGGACTGATGCTGGACGTATCCCGTCATTTCTCTACCAAAGAGTTTATAAAGAAGCAGATAGACGCATTGGCATATTACAAAATCAACCGTTTGCACCTGCACCTGACCGATGCGGCAGGCTGGCGGCTTGAAATCAAGAAATACCCTTTACTGACCGATTTTGCAGCCTGGCGTACAGACCCCACCTGGAAGAAATGGTGGAACGGCGGACGTAAATACCTCCGTTACGATGAACCCGGAGCTTCCGGCGGCTATTACACCCAGGACGATATTCGTGAAATACTGGAATATGCCCGTCAGCATTACATCACGGTGATTCCGGAGATTGAAATGCCTTCCCATTCGGAAGAAGTGCTGGCTGCCTACCCGCAGCTATCCTGTTCGGGAGAACCTTACAAGAACTCCGATTTCTGTGTCGGTAATGAAGAAACTTTCACCTTTCTGGAGAATGTACTGACGGAAGTCATGGAACTTTTCCCTTCCGAATACATTCATGTAGGAGGTGATGAGGCCGGCAAATCGGCTTGGAAGACCTGTCCGAAATGTCAGAAGAGAATGAAGGACGAGCATCTGGCCAATGTAGACGAGCTGCAAAGCTATCTGATACACCGTATCGAAAAGTTCCTCAACAATCACGGACGCCGTCTCTTGGGATGGGACGAGATTCTGCAAGGAGGTATCGCGCCCAATGCAACCGTTATGTCGTGGCGTGGAGAAGAGGGTGGTATTGCTGCCGTCACCTCCGGCCATCATGCCATCATGACACCGGGTGCATACTGTTATCTGGACAGCTATCAGGACGCCCCGTACTCCCAGCCGGAAGCTATCGGTGGCTACCTGCCATTGAAGAAAGTATATGCCTACGATCCTGTCCCCGCTTCCTTAACTGCGGAGCAGGCAAAGTTAGTCTATGGTGTGCAGGGTAACCTATGGGTGGAATATATCCCCACTCCCGAACACGTGGAATATATGATTTATCCCCGTATGCTGGCATTGGCGGAAGTAGCCTGGTCGGCTCCGGAACGTAAGTCGTGGCCCGATTTCCATACCCGCGCACTGTCAGCAGTGGCCGATTTACAGAAAAAAGGATACCATCCTTTCGATTTGAGCAAAGAAATCGGCAGCCGTCCCGAATCTCTTCAACCAGTCAGCCATTTGGCGCTCGGTAAAAAAGTGACCTATAACTCCTCCTATAGCCCCCATTATCCCGCACAAGGCAACACAGCCCTGACAGACGGCATACGTGGTGACTGGACTTACGGTGATGGTTCATGGCAAGGATTTATCTCGGACAACCGTCTCGATGTGACGATTGATATGGAAAAAGAAACCCCTATCCATTCCATCACCGCCGCTTTTATGCAAGTGGTCGGCGCGGAAGTATTCCTGCCGGAGACAGTGATTATTTCCATTTCCGATGATGGAATTAACTTCACGGAGTTGCAAAAACAACACTTTGAAGTGAGCAAAGAAACCCCTATCCGGTTTACGGATATTTCATGGCAGGGAGAAGCCAAAGGAAGATACGTACGTTACCAGGCACAGGCCGGAAGCGAATTCGGAGGGTGGATATTTACGGATGAGATAATCGTGAAATAGACATTGTCAATATCATTTATGAATAAAAGAGGGAATCTATTCAACCAGATTCTCTCTTTTTTTGTTATATTTGTATTATTACCTTAAAAACTAAGAATATGGTACAACACGCTAGACTCATTTTCTACACCCTTCTTCTTCTGGTAATCCCGTGCGAGAGCACCTTGGCGCAGAAGATTCCCGTCACGCCCATAGACTCATTGATAACTGTTGGATATGCCACCGGAAGTTTGAAAACCCTCTCCGGTTCCGTAGAGAAGATTACGGAGACACAGATGAATAAAGACCAGATAACGAACCCTTTGGAAGCAATCCGCGGACGTGTGCCGGGCTTGACTATCCAACGCGGGTCAAATGGTCCGGCAGCCTTGGATGCAGTACGCCTGCGGGGAACTACCTCACTGACCAGTGGCAATGACCCTTTGATAATCGTCGACGGAGTATTTGGTGACTTGAGTATGCTCACCTCCATTTACCCTACGGATATTGAGAGCTTCACCATTCTGAAAGACGCTTCCGAAACCGCACAATACGGTTCACGAGGAGCTTCCGGTGTGATCGAGGTCACCACTAAAAAAGGAATGAGCGGCAGAACACAGGTAGCCTACAACGGTAGCTTCGGAATTTCCACCGTCTACAAGAATCTGAAAATGCTGTCCGGCGATGAGTACCGCCGTGTCGCCTCGGAACGCGGGATTTCCATTCTGGATAAAGGAAATAACACCGATTTTCAGAAAGAGATTGAACAGACAGGACTACAACAAAACCATCACATCGCCTTTTATGGCGGTTCCAGTGAGTCCAGCTATCGCGTTTCTCTTGGTTTCATGGATCGTCAGGGAGTGATTCTGAATGAAGACATGAAAAACTTCACTTCGAATATGAACATGAATCAGAAAATGTTCGACGGCTTCCTGAACTGCGAGCTGGGAATGTTCGGTTCCATTCAGAAGAATCATAATCTGGTGGATTATCAGAAAACGTTCTATTCGGCAGCCACATTCAACCCCACCTATCCCAACCATAAAGACCCCGTCACCAATTCTTGGGATGGAATAACGACCGCCAGTCAAATCACCAATCCATTGGCATGGATGGAAGTGCAGGACGATGATGCCACTTCGCACATCAGCACGCATGCCCGTCTGACTTTCAATCTACTGGAAGGGCTGAAACTTAACCTCTTCGGTGCCTATACCTATAATATCGTGGAAAATTCGCAATACCTCCCCACCTCCGTCTGGGCGAACGGCCAGGCTTACAAAGGAACCAAAAAGCGAGAATCCTTGCTGGGCAACATGATGCTGACCTATAAGAAAAACTGGAAAAAACATTTCTTTGACGTGTTGGCACTTGCCGAACTTCAAAAAGAAACCTACACGGGATATTATACAACAGTAAGCAATTTCAGCACCGACAAATTCGGGTATAATAATCTTCAGGCAGGCGCACTCCGTTTGTGGGAAGGCACTAATTCTTACTACGACCAACCCCGTCTGGCATCCTTCATGGGACGTTTCAACTATACATACGCCGACCGCTACGTACTGACGCTGAACGCCCGTACAGATGCTTCCTCCAAATTCGGGGCGAACCACAAATGGGGATTCTTCCCCTCCGCATCTGCCGCATGGGTGATTAGTGAAGAAGAATTTATGAAGCAGTTGCCGATGGTGGATAATCTGAAATTCCGTATTGGCTACGGTCTGGCAGGTAATCAGAGTGGGATTGACTCATACACTACATTGAACCTTGTAAAGCCGAACGGTGTAGTCCCCGTCGGAAACTCCGCCGTCGTATCTTTAGGAGACTTACGGAACACGAATCCCGACCTGAAATGGGAAGTGAAACATACCTTTAATACCGGTATCGACGTAGCTCTTTTCGGCAACCGCCTGCTGCTTTCCGCCAACTATTACAACTCCCGAACCACAGACATGCTTTACCTTTACAACGTAAGCGTACCGCCTTTCACCTATAACACCTTGCTTGCCAACATCGGTTCCATGCGCAACTGGGGTACGGAAATCGCCATCGGCATCACCCCCTTGAAGACCAAGGATATGGAACTGAATATCAATGCCAATATCACTTTCCAGCGCAACAAACTGCTCTCATTAAGCGGTATGTACAACGGCGAAATGCTTTCTGCTCCCGAATATAAAAGTCTTGCTGGCCTCGACGGAGCCGGCTTTCATGGAGGATACAACCACATCGTATATCAGATGGTGGGTCAACCGTTGGGCGTGTTCTATCTTCCCCACAGTACGGGACTGGAATCCGACGGAAACGGCGGATACACCTATGGCATCGCCGATCTGAATGGCGGAGGTGTCAGCCTTGAAGATGGTGAAGACCGCTACGTGGCAGGACAAGCCGTACCTAAAACGATTCTTGGCTCCAACATCAGTTTCCGCTACAAGCGTTTCGACCTGTCTTTGCAGGTTAACGGAGCTTTCGGACATAAAATTTACAACGGAACCTCCCTGACCTATATGAACATGAATATATTTCCCGACTATAACGTAATGAAGAAAGCCCCGAAACAGAACATCAAGGATCAAACCGCCACCGACTATTGGTTGGAAAAGGGAGATTATGTCAACTTCGACTATGTGACGCTGGGTTGGAATGTGCCGATTGAGAAAGTGCAGAAACTGAAGAAATATGTCCGCTCCCTGCGTCTGGCATTTACAGTCAACAACCTGGCAACCATTTCCGGTTATTCGGGACTTTCACCCATGATTAACAGTTCAACAGTGAACTCCACTTTAGGCGTGGATGATAAACGGGGATATCCGTTGGCGCGGACGTACACACTGGGATTGAGTATTAACTTTTAATGGAGGAGGAGATGATGAAACAATATATGAAAAATAAAAGTCTTTTTTTGCAGAAAGAAGAACTGCTTTCAAGGATAGCGGAACTGTTTTCAAAGAAGATCTTACGTCCTTCGGGAGTGCTGGTATTCCTTCTTATAACGTGCCTGGGTTTATTCTCATGTAGTAAGTTTTTGGAGGAAAATCCGAAAGATAAGTTACCCGAAGATGACGTTTACAATACAATCTCGGAAGTATATCTCAATGCAGTAGCTTCGCTTTATACATACGTAGGCGGTTATAGTGATAGTCAGGGATTGCAGGGAACGGGTAGGGGAGTCTACGACCTGAACACCTTTACCTCCGACGAAGCCATTATCCCCACCCGTGGAGGTGACTGGTATGACGGTGGTTTTTGGCAAGGACTTTACCTGCACGATTGGGGAATAGAGAATGATGCCATTCAGGCTACATGGGAATATCTCTATAAAGTCGTCATGTTAAGTAACAAATCACTGGAACGGATAGACAAATTCGCCGAAACTCATTCCGCTACGGAACTGCCGGCATACCGTGCCGAAGTACGTGCCATGCGGGCTATGTATTATTATTACCTGATGGATTTGTTCGGACGCATCCCGCTAGTTCAATCCTCTTCCGTAGCAATGAAAGATGTAGTGCAAAGTGAACGAAAAACGGTCTTTGACTTTGTTGTCAAGGAATTGCAAGAGGCGGCTCCTTTGTTGAGCGATGCACATAGCAACCAGTCCGGCCCTTACTATGGCCGTATCACTCGCCCCGTGGTAACTTTCCTACTGGCCAAACTGGCTTTGAACTCCGAAGTTTATACAGACAATGATTGGACGGACGGACAACGCCCGGATGGAAAAAATATAAAGTTCACAGTGAACGGCAGCGAACTAAATGCCTGGGAAACAGTTATCTACTATTGTGACCAACTCAAGACTATGGGCTACAAACTGGAACCGGAATACGAAACGAATTTCTCTATATTCAACGAACCGTCCGTAGAGAATGTCTTCACTATCCCGATGAACAAAACTCTGTACACCAACCAGATGCAATATCTCTTCCGTTCCCGCCACTATAATCACGCCAAGGCTTACGGACTAAGCGGTGAGAACGGTCCCAGCGCCACCATTGAAGCCCTCGAAGCTTTCGGTTATGAAACCGCGGAACAAGATCCCCGTTTTGATATTTGCTATTTTGCAGGAATTGTCCACGACCTGAAAGGAAACATAATCAAACTGGATAATGGAACGGTACTGGAATATCTGCCCTGGAAAGTATCTCTGGATATAACAGATACCCCATACGAACAAACCGCAGGAGCCCGCATGAAAAAGTATGAAGTCGACCCGACTGCCACAAAAGACGGTAAGTTGATGGAGAATGACATTGTATTGTTCCGCTATGCAGACGCTTTGTTGATGAAGAGTGAAGCGAAAGTCCGGAACGGAGCAAACGGAGATGAAGAACTCAATGAAGTTCGTAGCCGTGTCAACGCTTCTCCCCGCACTGCCACTTTAGAGAATATCCTTGCCGAACGTCAGCTGGAACTGGCTTGGGAAGGATGGAGACGACAGGACTTAGTCCGCTTCGGGAAGTTTACAAGAGCTTACAGCAGCCGTCCGCAACTACCGGATGAGGCAAGTGGATATACAACTGTATTCCCTATACCGGAGAAAATACGGGTGATGAATGAGAGGTTGAAACAGAATCCGGGGTATTAGGAAGAAGATAGTAGTAATCAAAATAAAAAATCCTCGATTTTCATCCGGAGAATCGAGGATTTATATTATTTGTTGCAGCACTTGTAGAGATAATAGCTAATGCAGAAATCCATATTATATGTAGTGTGGTTATTACTCGATCCAGTCGAATAACTCAATTAAATCGAATTACCCAATCAAATCGAAATCATATTTTTCAAATTCACTCCCATTGATTATTATAGCAATTTGATGAAGCCCGAGATGGAATTTTCTCGTTGTAACCACACGGAAAGAGTGCTTTCGCGTTATTCGTGTGGTAGAATTCCCGGCATATTCTTTTTCGCTGATTTTATGAACTTTCTTCGTCAGCGTTCCATTTGCTTTTTGGTAATAAATACCATATTCAAGCCGTATTTTGATTGTCTTATTGCTATGATTCAACAAGTTAAAACCAAACTCCAACGAATCCCCGACTTTAACCTTAGGACTTGAAATCTGAAAATCCTCCACACTAATATTATTTCTGATAGAATCAAAGCCAAACAACTCCATCACCTCTGGAATCCCTTGTTTTAAGAGCGTCCGGCAACCGTGTTTAATAATCCAGTCTACCTCTTTCGATTCCCCCTTCCATTTCTTTGCCAAATCAATGACAATTTCCGGATTATCTTTCGCAATATCATTCAAATTATTGGCAACGCTCAACCGTACAAATCTTGCCGGATCATTTTTAAGATTCTCTAAAATAGGAATAATAGGTGTCGGGTCTTTCTTCAGATTCGGCAAAGCCATCGCCCAAGGCAAACGCGGACGGCAACCTTCTGACGAAAGCCGCCTTACTCCCCAATGCTCATGTTTCGACCAAACCAACATCTGCTTCATCATTTTATCTGGATATTTTATTATAAAAGGATGAGTCACAAATTCGCAACTTGTGAACTGTGTGATTTTCTCTATCGCCTTGACAGACGTTTCATAATCATCCAACCCATATTGCTCGACATAATTATCCAGAATCGCCCCATACTCCAGCATCAATCCAAACTTCGTATCATCTATTACCGAAAAATCAGGCCGCGTACTTTTTACATGATCCAACAACTCAAGAATCTTAGCGATTGCCTCTTTGTAATCTGCCGGCAAAAACTTTTTCAGAATGGTAGTGATATGTATGCAGCGCTGTTTAAGTTCCCTGCCTTCCCATTCATCATCCATAACTTGAGAAACAAACCCGTGAGCATCAAAATCATCGATAACAAGTTTTAAATCTTTCGTAAATAGGTCGAAAAATTGCTTGTTGTACATATTCTTAAAAGGTTCTGCCATACTTGATTTATATATTTTAGTTAGAGCCCCGACTTATTGGATATATTGTTCAATAATACTATATCTTTCCTTTAAAGAATCAATATGCTTCACCTCTCCTTCGGTCATTCCTTTCATATTAACTCCACATTTCTCGCAAAAGGACGAATCAACAGGATTTTTATGTCCATTTTCGCATATATACTTCTCGCCATTATCTCTTGTAAACACACCGCCTTTTACAACTTCTATTTTTCCCGTATCCGGCAGGCTGTTTAAACACTCTAATATTGTTTTCATCCATTTTAAATCCTTGGCATCATAAGAATTCTTTGTTGCTGACAACAATCTCACCCCTTCGTGGATTTTTCCTTTCACTATTGTTTCATATATAGACTCACCATCAAAAAGACAGCACTCCTTTATTAGAATTCTTATCTTTTTGTGTTCAATATGCTGATAGATAACGGGAATGACGAAATCAGGAGGAGTGGCAGATAAAACCTGTTTGATGTTAGCCGCCTCTTCCGCATAATAATCGAGATCTATGGAGATATATCTTTTTATAAGACTTTCTATTATCTCTGTTTGCGGATATTCCAGTAAAAACTCTACCCATTCGGAAGTCAAAGGTACCGCATCTTTTATTTGAGAAATAATATACCGCCTGTCTATTTCCTTTTGCAAATCAGATTGACTGATGGATGTACGAATGATCTCCTCTTCAGATAATTCTTTATTATTCATTTCAATGATACAGGCCGTTCCGGAAACAGAAACCATAAACATTGATTTATCCTTACCGGAAATTTCATCAAAATCGACTCTGAAACCAACAATCGCATTTGCACCCAAGTTTAATGCTTTTTGTTTCAATGCCTTTGATGCTTCGCCGTATATAATTTCCAATTTTCTTCTATACGAGTCAGAACGTCCACCAAAAAAGTCAGTGAATGATGCAGCAAAATCGGAGAATATATTGGTACCTATCACGATATTGGAACAGATGGTATCTATATATTTTTTTATAGGACAACCCTCTATTGTGTTAGTCGTGGACATGATAAATTCGTTTCTCATAATATGAATTTTAAAGTGTTAGTCTTTATTTTATGTCGCTTTACGTCCATTTGTTTGCTACACAAATATATGTCTTTTTTTTTAAAAGGACAAGCCCTAAAAACAGAAGTGAGCCACAAAAAAGATTGCAGCTCACTTATACCTTATATATTATAGCAAAAAATTAATCGAAGAAACTCTTGAACTTCTTGAAAATCTTCTCCTTCACCGACGTGTTAGGTTTGAAGTTGTCCGAAGCCTCCATCTTTTCGAGCGTGCTCTTTTCCTCTTTATTGAGCGCTTCCGGCACATAGATACTGATGTTGACGAGTAAATCCCCCGTTCCGTACCCGTTCACATTCGGCAATCCCTTGCCGCGCAAACGAAGCACCTTACCCGGTTGAGTACCCGAATCAATCTTTACTTTCACTTTGCCGTCGATAGTCGGAATTTCCACAGCTCCGCCCAGAGCAGCAGTCGGGAAACTAAGCAACAGATTATAAATCAAATCATTCTCGTCGCGAATCAAGTCCTGATGCGGTTCTTCCTCTACGAGAATCAGCAAGTCGCCTGCCACACCATTGTGTTTGCCGGCATTTCCTTTGCCACCCATAGAAAGCTGCATACCCTCTGCCACTCCGGCAGGGATTTTCACCGACACCACTTCTTCACCGTAAATGATTCCGTCGCCACCACACTTCTTACATTTGTTCTTGATAATCTTACCCTCACCGCCACAAGTAGAACAAGTGACGCGAGTCTGCATAGTGCCCAGAATAGTCTGCTGGTTACGGATCACGGAGCCGCTACCCTTACAAGTAGGACAAGTCTCCGAACCGCCGTCACCTTCGGCACCCGTGCCATGACACTGGTCACACGGCACATATTTTTTGAGTTTAAATTTCTTTTCTACTCCGGTAGAGATCTCCTTCAACGTCAGCTTCACTTTCACACGAAGGTCACTGCCGCGATACCGGCGTTGCTGTGAACCGCCACCGCCAAATCCGCTAAACCCTCCGAAGCCTCCCCCGAAACCGCCGCCGCGGCCACCGAAGATGTCGCCAAACATAGAGAAAATGTCATCCATCGACATCCCCTCGCCACCGAAACCACCGAACGGACCGCCATTGCCTGCCGCACCGCTCACTCCCGCATGACCGAACTGATCGTAACGCGAACGCTTTTCCGGGTTACTCAACACGTCATAAGCCTCGGCCGCCTCCTTAAATTTCTCTTCCGCCTCCTTATCCCCCGGATTCTTGTCAGGGTGATACTGGATTGCTTTCTTACGGTACGCTTTCTTAATCTCCTCTACTGTGGCTGTCTTCGTCACCTCCAATATTTCGTAATAGTCTCTTTTTTCTGCCATGCTTCTTTAAAAATTATGAGTTTTATGGGTTGCGAATCCTTATTCCCCTACTACCACTTTGGCGTGGCGCAACACTTTGTCGTTCAGTGTATACCCCGTCTGCACACAATCCAGAATCTTACCTTTCTGTGCTTCCGACGGTGCGGGGATTACCGCGATGGCTTCATGGAAATCAGTATCCAGCGGTTGGTCTTTCGTCTCGATGACTTTCACACCATTTTGAGCCAGAACAGCCATAAATTTATTGTAAATCAGTTCCACCCCTTCTTTTACGGCATTGACATCCGTTGCCGTTTCCATCGTCTTGATGGCACGTTCGAAATCGTCCACTACCGGAAGAATACTGCCAAGACTCTTTTCGCCACCATTCAGGATCAGTTCGGCCTTCTCCTTTAAAGTGCGTTTACGATAATTGTCGAACTCGGCAGACAGGCGCAGATATTTATCCTTTTGCTCTTCAAGCGCTTCTTGAGCCTTTTCCAGTTCCTTTTCCAACTCCTCTTCATGAGTCAGCGGAGCGGTTCCCTCTGCTTGTTCGTTTTGCGGTTGGTCTTCCGCAGGATTGTGAGTTTCCTCCACATTCAGTTCCTCTTCCTTCACTTTTTTTTCTTTCGGATCCATCTTGGTATTTACTATTTTATTATTTACTATTTAGAAACACACGTTATCTATGCAAGATACCGCTTATAAACATACCGGACTGACCGGATGTCACAGATTTCGTCTGCAAAAACTTTGCCAAGTTGGCCGTTTTGCCAAAAAACGCAGCAAAGGTAACACTTTTATGTCAGATTGGCACATATCAGATAGCTCATAATTCATTTTAAATGTCTACCTTTGCACGCTCAAATAGTAAATAGTAACTAGTAAAATAGTAAATAATAAGATGATTACAGTTTCGAACGTATCGGTTCAGTTTGGTAAAAGAGTGTTATTTAATGACGTAAACCTGAAGTTTACGAGTGGTAATTGTTATGGTATTATCGGTGCGAACGGTGCGGGAAAATCTACGTTTCTTCGTACGATTTACGGAGATTTGGACCCGACAACAGGTACGATTGCGCTCGGACCGGGCGAACGTCTCTCGGTGTTGAGTCAGGACCACTTCAAGTGGGACTCATATACTGTCATGGATACCGTCATGATGGGACATACCGTGTTGTGGGACATCATGAAGCAGCGCGAAGAATTGTATGCAAAAGAAGATTTCACAGACGAAGACGGACTGAAAGTATCCGAATTGGAAGAAAAATTTGCCGAGTTGGACGGATGGAATGCGGAAAGCGACGCAGCCATGCTGTTGAGCGGACTGGGCGTGAAAGAAGATAAGCATTACGTATTGATGGGTGAATTGAGTGGTAAGGAAAAAGTGCGTGTCATGCTGGCGCAGGCATTGTACGGAAATCCGGACAACCTCTTGCTCGATGAGCCTACCAATGACTTGGATATGGAAACAGTGACCTGGTTGGAAGAATATCTTGCCAACTTCGAGCATACCGTATTGGTGGTAAGCCACGACCGTCACTTCCTCGACTCTGTATGTACACACACCGTAGACATCGACTACGGAAAAATCAATATGTTTGCCGGTAACTATAGTTTCTGGTACGAATCCAGCCAATTGGCTCTCCGTCAGCAACAGAACCAGAAGGCGAAGGCTGAAGAGAAGAAGAAAGAACTCGAAGAGTTTATCCGCCGTTTCAGCGCGAACGTAGCGAAGAGCAAGCAGACAACGAGCCGTAAGAAGATGTTGGAGAAACTGAACGTAGAAGAAATCAAACCTTCTTCACGTAAGTATCCGGGCATCATCTTCACTCCCGAACGCGAGCCGGGCAACCAGATTCTGGAAGTTTCCGGATTGAGCAAGAAGACGGAAGAAGGCGTGGTGCTCTTCAACGACGTGAACTTCAACGTAGAGAAAGGTGACAAGGTGGTATTCCTGTCACGCAATCCGCGCGCGATGACTGCTTTCTTCGAAATTATCAACGGAAACATGAAACCCGATGCAGGTACTTTCAACTGGGGGGTAACCATCACCACTGCTTACCTGCCGCTGGATAACACTGATTTCTTCAATTCCGACCTGAACCTGGTAGACTGGTTGAGCCAGTTTGGAGAAGGCAACGAGGTATATATGAAAGGCTTCCTCGGCCGTATGCTTTTCTCCGGCGAAGAGGTATTGAAGAAAGTAAGCGTACTCTCCGGAGGTGAGAAGATGCGTTGTATGATTGCCCGTATGCAGCTGCGCAATGCCAACTGCCTCATTCTGGACACTCCGACCAACCATCTGGACTTGGAATCTATCCAGGCATTCAACAACAACCTGAAGACGTACAAAGGAAATATCCTCTTCTCGTCTCATGACCACGAATTTATTCAGACCGTTGCCAACCGCATCATCGAACTGACACCGAACGGTATCATCGACAAGATGATGGAATATGACGAATATATCACTTCCGACCATATTAAGGAATTGCGGGCGAAGATGTACGGAGACAAATAAGTGACCGGACGAATAAAAGCCCCTGACTCCCATACATGAAGTCTGATGAATAACCAATTTAACAGCAACCTATTCTCAACAATGGGTTGCTGTTCTTTTTAGCACTATGGAAATAAAATATTTTGAAAACAGAGAAGATTGGCGAAAATGGCTGGCAGACAACTTTGAAAACGCCAATGACGTTTGGTTTGTATTCCCCTCCAAATCTTCGGGCGAAAAAAGTGTTACATACAACGACGCTGTCGAGGAAGCCCTTTGCTTCGGATGGATCGACAGCACCATAAAGGCGCTCGACAAAGAACATAAAATCCAGCATTTCACACCCAGAAACCCTAAAAGTTCCTACTCGCAAGCCAACAAAGAGAGACTGAAATGGTTGCTGGAACATAATATGATTCACCCTGATAGGGAAGATAATATACGAAAAGTATTGTCAGCCCCTTTTGTCTTCCCGAATGATATTATCGGAAAACTGAAAGAGGATAAAACAGTATGGGAGAATTACCAACAATTTTCCGATGCGTATAGACGTATCCGAATTGCATACATTGAAGCTGCCAGAAAACGGCCCGAAGAATTTGAAAAGCGATTGAACAACTTCATCAATAAAACGAAGGAAAATAAAATGATAAAAGGATTTGGGGGAATTGAAAAATACTACTAATCCCTATGTCTGTAATTGTAACTTTGATTGCAATAACAGGACAGAAGCATTATGCGCATAATTGATATTCAATTCTCTTTCTCGAACGTAGTTATTTTTCTGCCCTTCACCTTTCTTCCAGATTCCTGATAAATAGTGTGTTTACGGGTGAAGGGGCGCTCTTACACCGTCTTTTTACCGTAAGCGTCTCCGCGATTCTATATAGTGTATTAAAATAAAAAGGCTAATGATCCCTTTTTAGTCATTAGCCTTTTC